>CAZTIJ010000091.1:0-8608 GCA_964613365.1 uncultured Clostridiaceae bacterium
CTACGAAATACGCTTGAAAACCCCATAGTACTCCTAGGATCAGGGCAACCTGCAATAGAAAGGCGACCAGCAAGTAGGTCACCCGATGAAACATAACTTTTTTCACTGCTTTAATTACTCCATACATAGGCTTCTCCTTACAATCTATATTTCCAACCGCAAAACCGGCGTATTAGCCGTACTCTATCCCCTGCCATCTCTACGATCCCGTTCACTGATTAAATCCGAAGAAATCATGGCAGACTGTAAAATGGTAGGTAATCCGCTACCGGGGTGGGTACCTCCTCCCACTAAATAAGCACGATCAAAATCCTCAAATTTATTGTGGGGACGGAAATAAAGCATCTGTCCGATATTATGGGCTAAGTTAAAGGTGGCACCTTGGTAGATGTTAAAATCCTCTTCCCAGTCCTTTGGGGAGATGATCTTTTCCACTTCAATTTGTTCCCGAAGATCCTCAAGACCCGCTTTTTTCTCTAACATTCCCAGAATTTTTTCTCGAAAAGCCGCTTTTTCGAAAACTTCCTTTACGATAAAATCCATCATTAAGAACGTGGGGCCGATATCAAAGGTATAGCCCCCCCATTTTAATGGAACCTGTCCGTCCTCCCACGATGGGATTCTTTTCATAAACATCCACCTGATATCCTTTTCCTGCCAAAATCAATGCACTGGCCAGTCCGCCGGGGCCTGCTCCTATGATCTGTACTTTTTTACCTGTCATCCCTTGTCCTCCTCATCAAACTGCAAATTGTTTTATTTTTACCACGGAATAGTGCGGTTTAACCACGAATTTTAGTTTCTTCTAACCATAGTATCAATTATTTTAATTTTTATCAATTATTTTAATTTTTGCAAGAATTGTTGTTTTATCATCTAAGGGAAGGGTAAAAAATCACAACGTTAAATGCGAAGGGATGATCCTGTGGAAAAGAAAAAAGTACTGATTATCGGTGGAGGCTTAGGCGGACTGTCCGCTGCCATTTCCTTAAAGAAAAATCCTGAATATGATGTAACCATCATCGAAAAAAAACCCCATTTAGGAGGAAAGCTAAACTATGTGGAAAAGGAAGGGTTTTCCTTTGACTTAGGTCCTTCCATATATACCATGCCCCATATTTTTGATCGGCTGTTTACGATGCACGACAAAAAACGAGAGGACTATTACCAAATACAGCCGGTACGTCCCCATTGGCGAAACTTTTTCGAGGACGGTACCACCATAGACTTAGAGCCGAACATAGATCAAATGAAGAACCCTCCCAGTTCCCTGTCCGCTCATGATCTTGAGGACCTACGGTCTTTTTTATCCTATAGCAAAAGTCTTTATCACTTATCCGATGAAACCTATTTTAAACATCAAAGCGAAAAAGTCTTGGATGTGGCAAGGTATTACAACCCTTTTACCTTCTTGTTAAAGAGCGACTATTTCTCCACCATGGACCAGGGAGTTCGAAAGCGGATAAAAAATCCGTATATGGTGGATATTCTCAACTTCTTCGTTAAATATGTGGGCTCTTCCCCCTATGATGCGCCCGCCATCCTTAATCTACTTCCCTATGTCCAGTGGGAATTTGATTTATGGTATGTAAGCGGAGGCCTGTATAACTTAGCCCGGGGTCTGGAAAAGCTAATTGACGAGCTGGGAATAAAGGTTATGAAAGACACGGAGGTTGTGGATGTGGAAAGATCCGAAAAAGGAATCCAAGCCCTAAAAATTCGTACCCACTCCTCCCCGGAGGAAAAGAATACGGAAACCTCCAAGGAAAGTCATGATATCCAAACTGTAAGCTGCGACCTGGTGGTGTCCAACATGGAAGTGATCCCCTTTTATGAGCGGATTACCAAAGAGCCTTCCCTACGGATCCAACCCTATAGGGATAAGTATGGTCCTGCCTGTTCCGGTTTTGCTCTCCATTTAGGCCTGGACCGAAAATACAAAAATCTTCGCCATCATAATTTTTTCTTTGCAGAAAGCGGAAAAAAACACTTTGATTATATATTTCATAGACGGGGGTTAGCCGATGATCCCACAATTTACCTGGTGGCTCCGATGAAAACCGATCCCGATCAAGGCCCCGAGGGGGGCGAAGTAATTAAAATACTGCCTCACATTCCCGTGGTGGATCCAGAGAACCCCTTTACCGAGGAAGACTATGAAACCTATAAAAATCATGTACTAAACAAGCTGGAGCGTATGGGCCTTACAGACCTTCGAAAGCACATTGTAACCGAAGAACTCTGGACTCCTGAAATTATTCAAGATCGCTATTATTCCAACCAAGGAGCCATTTACGGTGTGGTGTCGGATAAAAAAACCAATAAGGGCTTTAAGACTCCAAAACGCAGTGCCTTCTACGACAACCTGTTCTTCGTTGGTGGCAGCGTAAATCCCGGTGGCGGCATGCCTATGGTGGTGTTGTCCGGTCAACAGGTAGTGGAGCAGATCGATCAAATCTAACCGGTCCCGATATTATTACCGGGTCTGTTAACACGGGGAAAGCATTAATGCTTTCCCTAGTTCTTTGCCTTGCTTACCTCTCGGTTACCCATTCTTCGGGATTTTAGAGTGGAGGTATAGTCAAAATAGACGGTACTGCCACGGAACTGATTAACTAGAAAAATCAGTGCACCGGAGGCCGCGAACATTTGTAACACTTCCATTAGATTCCCCCACCGAAAATACTGGAGGATAAAACTGACCATCATATACAAAAGGACGTAACCGAAGCTGCCTACGGTAATCCCTGTTCGGATTGTTTTATTGGAAAAGGGATAGATATGAAACCAGTCCTCGTCCAAAACCCCATTCCAAAGCGACAGACAAAATTCCTGAACAATAAAAAACACCAAGATATTCATCACAATCTGAACCATGGTTATTTCCGCAAAGGCCAAAGCAACCCAGTGAACCATAGCAATCTTCAGTAACAGGGATAAATTCCCCTGCCCCCTTCTCATTCGTCTTTCAAAGGCCATTAAGGCTCCTCCTAAGGGGGTAAAGGGCAGTATTTTCCTGCCGCTGAAAATTTTAAGGGTTTCGGTGGTATTGATTCCCCGACTTTTTTCTTCGGGAACCACCTGAATAATGGCGGAAAGTCTTTGGGCCCTTCGGTTGGTTTCCTCGGATATCATTCTGGACCAGTGAAAGTCCACTCTTTGTTTTTTATCCTCCGTCCACCAAAGAGTAAGACCTATTAACAAGCTCAGCAGAATAAATCCTACCCCCTGCCCGATTATAGGATCCCAGTATAAAACCCATAGAAAAGTCAGTGAAAAGAACAATAGACTATAAAAAAACGCTCCGATCCTTCGCATCCACCTTCCGCTGATTCGATGTAGAAAAAACCTGCCGTTCATTCCAAGATAACGCCATAAAATCCCTGTCAGAAAAAAACCGACGGGATTCAAGGTAAGGATCCCTAAGACTGTAAGGATTCCCACCCAAATTCCCCAACTGAGAAAACTCTGGAGGCGATTAAGAAAATGAGAGTAGCGGATAAATTTTTTTCCATACAGATTTAAAGGTGTTAAAAATAACTCATCTGCTTCCTTTAAATATCCGGCATGTTTACCCCCTCCGGCGATTTTCACCGAGAAAAAGTATACAAGATAACTCCAAGGTTCCTGTTGAATGAATTGAATATAGCCTTCCAGTTCTGGATAATAATAATACCCTACAAAAACAGCCATACCTCCGATATAAAGAAGGGATACGATGTCCAATTGAAAAGCGATAAAGTCATAGTATAGTTTTACTAAGAAAGCGATCCTTCGTCTCCATAAATCCCTGATACTATTCATCCCATCCCTCCTCTTCTAAGGAACCGCCTCCCGCTAAGTGATGGTAGATCTCCCTTAGGCTATGATTCTTTAGACTTGTGCTTTGGCGGATTTCCTCAAGGGTTCCGTAGGCCAGAATTTCTCCTTCATCCAATAATAAGAAACGATCACAAATTTTCTCCGCCGTATCCAGTACATGGGTGGACATGATCACCGAAGAGCCTTTGTTCTTTTTCTCAAGCATCAACTGCAATAAGTCCTCAATGGCTTTAGGGTCCAGTCCAATAAAGGGTTCATCCACAATGTATATTTTCGGCTCATAAAGAAGCGCATTCATCACCATAACCTTTTGTCGCATCCCCTTGGAAAAAGTATTGGGAAAATCCTCCAACTTTCCTTCCATACGAAATTTTTTCAATAAAAATGAAGAGCGCTTCAAGTAATCTCTCTGATCAACCTCATGAGCCATGGCGGTGAACTCCATATGCTCTCGCAGGGTCATCTCTCCATATAGAATGGGAACCTCGGGAATATAGGCAATGTTTCTTTTCGCCTCGAAGGGATCCTCCTTTAATTCCTTATTATTAATGTATACATTCCCTTTTGAATAGGGGATGATCCCAAGGATGGTTTTGAGCAACGTGGTTTTCCCCGCACCATTGGATCCGATAATTCCCAAAATTTCTTTTTCCCGAAGTTCGAAGGATACTCCTTTTACCACCGATTTTTTTTCATATCCGGAAAACAGGTCGTTTACTGCTAATGCCTTCATACTACAAAACCTCTTTTCTATTCCTTAATTGTCAATATAAAAAGCCTACAGGCTGCTCTACTCCCAGTCATCTACCCTGTTCCAAAGCCTTCCGATCCCCTGAATTTCGCACTCCACCAAATCTCCCGCTTTTAAATATTTCGGAGGAATAAAACCCTTTCCCACACCTCCGGGAGTTCCTGTGGCGATAATGTCTCCCGGTTGAAGAGTGGTGCCCTTGGATAGGTCACTGATGATGTAGGGCAGGTCAAAGATAAAGTTCTCTGTGTTGGAGGACTGTCGCAACTCCCCATTAACGCTACAGCTTAAATCCAATTTTACCGGAGTTTTCAAAGCGTCGGCATATACAATGGCCGGTCCCATGGCGGTAAAGGTATCCAGACTTTTCCCACGAATAAACTGCTGGTGTCGGCTCTGTAGGTCCCTTGCGGTAATATCATTCATAACGGTATAGCCAAAAATATGATCAAAGGCCCTTTCTAAAGGAATATTCCTTCCTCCTTTTCCTATAATCGCCGCTAACTCCACTTCATAGTCTACGGAATCCGTTAACCCTTTGTGCAGTTCAATGTTTCCGCCGGGTCCGATGATTTCCGTCGCCATCTTTCCGAAATAAACCGGCACCCTTGGAATTTCCCGAGGTTTCCCGTCCTTTCCCTTTAGCTCTTTCACATGATCCTTATAATTCATACCAAGACATATGATGTTTCTAAGGGGTCTAGGGATCGGTGCCAATATCCTGCACTGTTCCAGGGGAACCGAGGGCTTTTGGGGATCCCGGATATAGCGCCGTATTTCTTCGATCCTTTCCTGTGTACCACTTTTTTCTCCAGGGTTTTCCCTTTGGGACTTCTTATTGCCCGTTTTTTCTTCTTCCCTAATAAAGGACAGCAATGAGTCCGGTGAATCCTCTCCTACAATATCTTTTAAAAAATATACTCCCGACGCTTCGGTGTCCAGTACTCCCGGCAATTCTTTTCCTTGATGACTTACTGTAACGAATTTCATAGGGGCTCATCTCCTTCTCATTTTATTTGAAAACAATAGGCACCTCGTTATTCTTTGTTCCTTCTATTCTATAATGTAGTTCGTCGTCCCAAGGGAAAATCCCTTTATTTTCTGAGATTCTTATAGGAAAAATTTAAATCCCCCAAGAAAAAAAGTGTTTCCACCTATGATTTTCCTAAGGATTAATACAGAGAATCCATTGTTTTATACCAGATAAAGTGGTATTCTGGTTACGAAACACAAAATACAGTTGGAGGTTGTTTTCATGTCTAGACCCAAAGATTTAATAAAAGGACAGAGTAGGGACCCTTTTTTTGTCGCCGTGGAAGGGCCCATCGGTGTGGGAAAAACCACCCTTACGAAATTATTAACGGAAAAACTACAGAGCGATTGTCTCAAAGAAATCATCGAGGAAAACCCATACTTGGAAAAATTTTATGAGAACATTGAAGAATATGCTTTTCAAACAGAAATGTTTTTCCTTTGTAACCGAATTAAGCAGTTGGAGGATATTCGGAAACAAAAAATCCAGAAGGGCCGCTCCGTAGTGGCGGATTACAGCATCATGAAAAATTTGATTTTTGCGGAACTCACCCTCTCTCCCCAGCACTTTACAAAATACCGACAGGTTTTTGAAATTCTAACGGAGGATCTTCCCCAACCGGAAGTCATTCTTTACTTACACGGAGACGTGGATCGACTAATGAAACGAATCGCCCTTCGAGACCGTCCCTTTGAGCGGAATATGAGTCGGGATTATATACAAAAACTAAGTGAAGCCTATGACCGTTATTTCTTATACAGAGGCTCCGACCTCTTGTCTAACCATAATTCCCCTGCAATTATTCCCATCAACATTCGGGATCGGGATTTTATCAATCACCCCGAGGACGTTGAGTACATTGGGAAAAAAATCTTGGAAACCCTCAATATAAGGAGGCAGGAACTGTGTTAACCGAACTGATTATACCGGATCGATATACTCCGAAAATCCGAAAACCCTCCGACGGATACTTCATTACCGTAGCGGGCAATGTGGGGGCGGGAAAATCCACTTTCACCCGACTTATCGGGGATAAATTAAACTTTAATACCAGTTTTGAAAAGGTTGATGATAACCCTTACTTAGAAGATTTTTATCAGGATCAGGCCCGCTGGGGATTTCATTTGCAATTGTACTTTCTCAGCCAACGTTTTCAAGATCAAAAGTCCATCGGGGAAGCCAACGAAGATCATATTCAGGACCGAAGCATTTATGAAGATGTAGAGATCTTTGCCAAGTCCCTTTATGATAACGATAAGATGAGTCAGCGGGATTTTGAAACCTACTCCGAGCTGTTCTACGCCATGATGAGCCCCTACCTTGTTCGACCGGACCTAATGGTTTACCTGGACGGAAGTGTGGATACCATCATTGAACGGATTCACCAACGGGGACGGGATATGGAGAGAAGGGTCCCCCGGGAGTATTGGCTGAACCTTCATCATCGATACGAGAAATGGCTCAAGGAATACAAAGAATCCCCCATTTTGACCGTAAATATTGACCAGGTAGACTTTATGGAAAATCCCGATCAGATCGACGTTATCGCCGGTGAAATCGAAAGGTTAAAGAACCGAAACCCTGAAGCAAAATAGTTTTTCCGTGATCAAAGAAAATGACACCCCCCATCATCCCATGGTCGGTGTCATTTTTTTTTATTTGATTTACCCGATGATTATAATAGAAATTTTCCTTATATTTCATCCGGTGAATTATCCCTTGATCGATGATGAAAAAAGGCTTTCATCGATTTCGAAGTGAAGCTTCCCTCATTAAACCCGTAATCCTTACGTATGCGAATCTGGACCTTATTCAGTAGCCCTGTCAGTTCCATCCGGGCATTTTCATCAAAAGTAAATTTTAAGCCGTATTTTACAAATCCCTGTTCCAACCCTTCCTTCCATACCGGTGTTCCATAAACGCGAAGAGGGGTCCCTAGAAGCTCCGAGCTAAACTGTAAAATCAGATCCTTCTTTAGAGGGAGATTAATATTTGCTACAAAGCATAATCCTCCGGGCCCGATGTTTTTAATTAAAGATTTGGTATGACCCACCGTAACTTTTTTTCCGTTGATTTCCAGTATGGTCATGTTCGCCATAAGATCCTGGGGAAAACCCACTCGGAAATATTTTCTCCGATCATTTTTCACCTGATTCCGGGCATTATTGGCCTTTAACGGTCGAAGCCATCCCCTGGCAAGAATCGGCTCCACTTTTTCAACCGTAAGGGGTTTACTGTATAAATATCCCTGACCGGAAATGCAGTTCAGTCTTCGAAGAAAAATCAACTGCTCCCAATTTTCGATGCCTTCCGCCACGATTTTCATTTTTAGTTCTTTAGCTAAGTTCACCACGGCTTCAAGTATTTTGTTGCTGGTCGCCTTCTCGGGAACGGTTTTTAAAAACTCCTGATCTATTTTCAGTATATCCACATTCATTTTATTTAGATAGGTCAAAGAGGAGTATCCACTTCCGAAATCATCAATGGCAACTTGTACTCCCATGGACTGCAAGTCGGCAATGTCTTTTTCCGTTTGTTGACGCTGCTCAATCAATACGGATTCTGTAATTTCTATGATTAGAAAGTCCGCCCGGAGCTTGTGTTTTTGTAATGTGCTTTCTATGTCCCGAACAAAGTTCCGTTGGAAAAATTCAATCCCCGATGAATTAATGGAAATTTTAATTTCCGGATAGCCCTTGTCGATCCATTTTCGGTATTGGTTACATACCTGGTCCAAAACCCACTGTCCCATGGGCACAATAAATCCCGTGCTTTCGGCTATGGGAATAAATTCATTAGGGGGTACCAGTCCCCACTCAGGATGCTCCCAGCGGATCAGGGCCTCTAAGACTAAGATTTTGCCGTTGTGGAGATTAATAATCGGTTGAAAATGAAGTCTTAACTGTTCCTCTTCAATGGCCCGGGCTAAATCATTTCTCAGGTTAAATTTCTTGAAATTGATCATATCCAATTTTGAGGAGTAGGCCATGGAACGGTTCTTC
>CAZTIJ010000092.1:0-8607 GCA_964613365.1 uncultured Clostridiaceae bacterium
CAAAACAATTGGGGTGCTATAGATGATTATCGATCTTCATGTCCACGAAAAAAGACATTCCAGTGACAGTAATTTATCCTTGGAAGACGCCGTTTGGCAGGCACGCAAACTAGGGCTTGATGGAATTTGCATCACTGATCACGATAATAATAATATTAAGGATTTTGCCAAGGAATACAGTGCAAAAGTGGATTACCCCATCTTTATAGGAGCGGAAATTTACACCGCTGAAGGAGACTTTGTGGTCTTTGGCTTAGATGATATTCCTAACGAAACCCTTTCTGCCCAAAAACTTCTTGCTATGGTTGAACAGGTCGGCGGGGTTGCCATTGCCGCCCATCCCTACCGTAATACTTTCCGAAGTCTTGGGGATCATAACTATGACTTGAAAGGATTTTGGGCCGTTGAAGCCTTTAACGGCACCACCGATCCGACAAAAAACGAACAGGCCCTATGGATGGCCAGCGATATTGATATGCCCATGGTTGGTGCCAGCGACGCTCACCAGATAAAGGACCTTGGGAAAATGGCCACTTGCTTCACCTCAGAGATCCGTTCTGAAAAGGATTTAATCGAAGCCATAAAATCCCGGCAGGTCTATCCGGTTCAGTGGACAACCAAAGGTTATCAGCCGGTAACCACGGTAAAATTGTCCAAAACGAAGGTTAGCGCAGACAACCTCTAGATTATAAATCTAGAGGCTTTTTTGTCTTCTCTTTTCCTATGTTCTAGCTTATATGTTCCCAGAATTTTCTTGGTTTTATCTCTATTATTCCGTCTTCCTAATATTATGTTCACCCTTAAAACCCTTACAGCTTATTCAGCTTTGAGGGTAAATATTTGGACTTTCGACCTCCAACCCGAAAATCATGAAAAAGGCTTCTCCCGTGGTAATTAAGAATCATCGGTATAAAATCATTGCCCTTCATTCGAAGACTTCCCTTAGTACAGGAGCGTTCGTCAAAACCCTGTACATCATCTCTGCGAATATGCTTTCCCAGGAACACAATCGGCACCGGCTCCCCGCTGTGGATCATGGGTCCGATGCTGGGGGTCGTATGATCCCCGGTAACAATCAGCAGCACATCCTCTTTTAACCCATAGTCGATAATTGGAGCAAGAAGGGGGTCAATCTTTTCTAGGATTTTCACCTTCTGAAAGGGATCCTTTGTATGGGCAGCCTGATCCGTCTCTTTGGTATGAAGATGGATGTATTGGGCAGAGGAAGCCAAGGCTTTTTCAACACCATCGGCAAAGCTTTCGTAGGGGGTGTATTTCATTTGCAACAGACGGGCAATGCCCCGGATCATCGTACTGGATCCGATAATTTCGCCTACCATGCCGTTTTCCTCTTTAAATCCCGGGATCGCCCTCGGAGTTCCCGCCCATTTGGGCAGCAAAAAATTCGCCGGCTCCAGTCCCTGTTGTTCTCTTTTTTTATTTATCGGATGATCCTCCAACCGCCGATGCATTTCCTCCATCAGATGATTGATCAACGCCGATGTTTTTTTCGCCTGGAGATTCCTGGTGCCATAGGGTTCCGACCGAAGCACATATCCCAGGGGATAAATCCCGTCGGGGTCTGAAATCCTGGTTGATAGATTTTCCCCGTAAACCTCTAAAATTCCGTGCCCTTCGTCGGTATGATGCCATTGTAAGTCATACCCCTGAAAGCTTTTGGGCAGTACCCTTCCAAGTGCCAAACTGTCCTCTTTTGGTAAATTCATTAGATAACGGCTTTGTATTTTGTAGTCCGTTTCTTTTTTTACCGAAGCCCAAGATGTGACCATATACAAGCGGTGATTATGTAAGGGCACTTCATAAGCCAGGCCGTCAACAATGGAGCGCCCCGGATACCTTTTTTTTCCGTAGCCCAACAACAGATAGTGGGCAAAATCCGTGCCAATGGGAACCCCTAAGCGATAAGGAGTCATCATCCCCGTCTCACCCAAGGAGGCCATACGATCCAGATTCGGAGTGTTGGCATATTCCAAAGGGGTCTTCTCGCCCAATTCCTCACATACCAGGTCCCCCACACCGTCCAGAAGTACCACTATGGTTTTCATTCCTTTCCCTCCCAATCCCTTAAAGGCTTTTGTAATTCTTCCAGAGAGGCCTCGGGGTTTTCACTAAGAATTCTCCCCAGTTCAATGGATACCGGTATTAAAAACTCTTCTAAAAAGGCTAGGAGCTTTTCTTCAGAATAATCGGTTCTCCCGTCCATTCTTCGATAGTTGCCACTATACATACAGGCGGGATGTTCCTTTCCCTCTTTCCATTCCCACCCTAATAGCTCTTCAATAGCTGTGCCTTCATAAACATCCCGAATGGGAAAAAGCAATTCAACGCCGAGTTCTTTCAACACTTTATGATAAGCATCCAATGAGGCGTCCAGCTGATTTAGCTTAATCTTCCCCCCGTGACTGACCCGTTCTCCGGAGATGATTTTCCCTCCCAAGCGCCGAGCCATCGGTACCCGTAACAAATGAAAATACATATGACAACCGATACAGGGGGTATAGAATCCGTAACGATCGATAAGCCTCTGTACCGGCCGACCGTTTAACACGCTCCAGAGTTTCGGACTGCTGAAAATCACCATGGGATGAAGCCTTTTTTTCTCTCCGTAGAGTTCTTTCACCCGGCGGCGTAGTCGGGCTTCGTTTTCCTGTAAACCTTGTAAATTTCCGTACTCGGTACCGGCAAAGGACATGATCGGCAATATATTGTTGATTCTCGGCGACTCCAAAGCTTTCAGGATCGCAGCCACACTATCTCTTCCGGAAAACTCTCCGATTACCGTATCCTTCGGCAGGGAACTGAGTATTTTTTCAATTTCTTCCTTGGACTGATTAAAATGTTCCATAACAACACTCCTTAATAATGATTTTAAGCAGATATTTTTGCCATTACCTGTGATGCCCGGATTTTAAGAAAACACCTTTCCTAAAGAACAGGGGAATGCGCCGTCCCTAATGAGCTCTTTTTGAACTATTTGACTATTCACATACGAAGTATTCGTCCAAATCCAGACTCACTTTCCCGGAGGCCACAATGATCAGGTGATCAAAGGATTCTAATACCGTATCCCCGTTCGGTATGATAACATTTTGCTTTCTAATAATGGCTCCCACCAGTACCCCCTCGGGAAAGTTTACTTCGGTGATTGTAATCCCCGATACCTTACATCCTCCTTCAAGGATTACTTCAAACACCTCTACGTCATCTTCCAAGACGGCCAGAGAGGCCACCTCTTCCTTATGAACATAACGTAGGATTTTTTCCGCCGTTATTAATTGAGGATTGATCACCGGAGCCACCTGCAGTTTCGGATACACGGAAACGTACTCCATCGTTGCCAGCACATTGATGATTTTTTTCACCCCCAACCTTTTTCCCATCATAGAAGCAATCAGATTGATCCGGTCATCTCCCGTAACCGCAATGAGGATGTCCGTCTCCTGGATTTCTTCTTCATTGAAATAAGCCTGCTGAGAATCCCCACCCTGGATAATCAGAGTTTTTTTCAACTTTTTATTCAACGATTCGCAGCGCTTGGAATCAGCTTCAATGATTTTGGTGGTAAAGGAAGTGTCTTTAGCCGCCTCCAATTCTTTTGCCAAGGTAAGGCCCGTCATGCCTCCGCCCAGGATTAACACCCGCTTGATCTTGGATTCCTTTTCATACAACAGTCTACCCCCGCTACGAACCGCATCAATCGTTCCTAACAGGTAGATTTTATCCCCTTCCTGAATTTTTTTATGATTTTCGGGAAAGGTGAATTTTCCGTTGCCCCTGACAAGCCCCACCACTTTTGAACCCGAGGGCATTTGAAAGTCCTCCGGTTTCATTCCGTTGATGGGTGATTTCTCCGTAATGATTTTACCAATCATTTTAACTTTTTCCCCGGCGAAATAGTCCACCTCGTCCACATCGGGAAAAAAAATGGTTTTTGCCAGCTCCTGGGCCATAGCCTTTTCCGGGCTGATAATTACATCCAGTCCCACCTGCTTCTGGGTTAGGCCATAGGTATCAATGTCTATGCTCCCTGCACTCTCCGGGTTTCGAACCCGGGCAACGGTGGTAATCTTCTTTGAGAAGGTTTTGGTCAGCATACAGGCAATAATGTTGGCATCATCGTTTTCCATCACTGCAATAACCATATTCGCCGATTGGATATTGGCCTTCTCTAAAATATCAATGTTTGTACCGTTGCCGTGTACAATATTGATATCCAGGCTTTCCCTTATCTTTTTGATCCGCTCTTCACTATGATCAATAATAATCACACCTTGTTTTTTTTCCTTGAGTTTCCTTGCGATATGCTGTCCTACGTTGCCACCGCCGATGACGATAATATGCATTTTTATCCCCTTTCCGATTCTGCCCGCTGGTAACGGCGTTTTTTCCTTACTTCCTTGCTTGCTTCCTGTTTAAATAATTATTTATTCCCACTTTCACGGTTTCTTTGGTTCATCCATAAGGGCCCCAGTTTTTGGGCAATTCGCGGAGCCATTCTGAACAGATACACTCCAATAATGGCGGTAACCGAGATGTAAATCCCGAGAAAGGCCCTCATGGTACTGGCGGCTAAGGCGGCGATTACCACGCTGAACTCTCCCCGTTGGCTTAAGGAAAAACCAGCCCTCAGGGAACCTTGAATGGTCAAACCATATATTCTGCCACCCCAAACCCCCACAATCATTTTTGCCAAAACTCCCCATAAAATTAGGAGAGCCAACGCCACGGGAGCAATCTCTCCGGTTCCAAGATCGATGGAAGTTCCAAACCAGAAGAAGAAAAAGGGCATAAATAGATTTTTCACCGGCTCGATCATCCGGTCAAATTCCCGGGACGTTCCGGTCTCCGAGAGCATCACCCCGGCAAGAAAAGCTCCAAGAAGCTTGGAGAGCTCAAAGTACTCGGCAATCCCTGCAAAAATAAATGCGATGGATACCGCAAGCAAAGGCATAAAATCTTTGTTTATGTATCGCTGAATAAAAAGATCCGCCTTCCGAAACACAACGTAGGCCAGGAAAATCGAGACACCGGTCATCAGCAACACCAATCCGAAGGTTACCGCCAATGCTCCGCCGGTAATAACGCCGGTGGCCGTAAGTCCTACCAGCACGGAAACGATAACCGGTGCGGCGATATCCTCAAAAATTAACAGGGCCAGTTTAAACTCTCCTTCCGGCGTAGTCTTTCGATTGGTCTCTTCCAATAGATTTATGGTAATGGCGGAGCTGCTGGCATAGGCCACCCCTCCCACAATCAATGAAAAAATCAAGTCAAAACCTAATAATAGTGCTAGTAGGGTACTGCCCACAAAGTTTAATACAAGATCCATAATCCCCACTTTCCAAATCCGGCGGGAGATGCTGATTAGCCGATTTAAGGGAAAATGAAGACCCAGGAGGAAAAATAACAGTACTATTCCCGTCCTTGAAATCTGGTCCAGGGCCCTTAACTCCGATTCTGAAAGTAGGGTAGACAGAGCCACCCCCAAAAATATATAGGATAATAGGGAAGGCAGCCGGGCTTTTTGAAAAAAGAAGCTGACAAAAAAGAATAAAAAGAACAAAACACCGCCGACAATAAAGATATGCTCCATCCAACCTCTCCCTTCTTTATGCTTTACATGTATACATGAAAGGTCCTTACCATATCAAATACCCACCCCGGAAAGATTCAATCGTTCTACTCTGAGATTACTCATAGACCGTAACGGCTTAGAACGATTCATACCTACGGGTATCGGTTAAGAGCTGTATAAAACCCCGTCACAAATAAACGCCCTGGGGGTGTTTTTTTCCTGATCCACATACATGGTAAGACCCAGCCCCTTTTTCCCGTGGATATGAATCGGTACTTCCGTGGAAAAAACCGTATTCCCCGATAGCAGGTTTAACTTCGTATAATGAACGTGGTTTCGTCCGCCGAAATCACTGATGGAGGCACCCAGCAAAAGGCCTTCCCCGACCCCCATCCCTAGAATTTTAACCTCGGGCCGTTGGGCAATTACACAGTGAATTGGCCTCAAACCATTATAGTCCTCCGTGGTTTCTATGTAATCCAGGGGTTCTTCCAACAGTAGGGTTCTTTCATCAAAAAGAACGCCTTTATTTAGATCATACATTACAAATCCCTTTATGTTTAGTTCCTCTCCCATCCAGTAGGAGTCCAAATCATAGCGGTTTTTCAAATGATACAGACGATAAATAAAGTAGGGATCATACTCCCCAGGCTGAAAATCCCGGTAAAGATTCCGGTACCCTTCTTCTTGAGAGGCTTCTTTAAGCTCCTGATACATACCTTCCTCTCCGGCATTATTGATTCTGGATTTTTCCTCTTCCCAGTACTTTTTCAACTCCTGTTCCAACGCCTCCTCCTTAATCTTACCGAACAGACTCTTGGCGCTGTGTCTTTCCGCCAGTTGGCTTTCCAGTTTTTCATAGTTTAAATTCCAATCTTCAATCCGCTGATCCGTAAGGGCCACATAGGTTACCCGTCGATTCCGCTTTCCCATACGAAAGTCGTCTAAGGGCCACCCTTTACCAAAGGTTACTCCAATATGCTCCCCTTCTTTGCTGCATACATTAAATGCCATGGTCTGCCTCCTTCTATTATTTGCAATATTTATTACATAAACGTACCGTGACAAAATACCCTCACTGATGAATACTTCCCCTTTAATTTCTTTAAAATTTACAGGGAGAAAGTCTTCACCCTTTCGTTAAAACAATTAAAGACCCAGGGGTTTATTGATGATAACCACTTCCGCCCAGGTGTTGCTCATTTTTTTTAGATGGATATTCATCGTGTTGCAAATCCGATCTTCACTATTACACTGATAACAGCGATCCCCTTTTACGGCACAAGGGGTTTTCAGCCCCAGACGTTTGGCATTTTTCGGAGCCGCAATGTTCCTCGCCCGGGAAACTGCCCGATTCAGAGTGGGTTCAACCTTATTGGTTCCGAAGATGAAATATACTTTCCGGTGACCGAAAATTGATCCCGCCACCCGGTTACCGGTACCGTCGATGTTTACCATCTCTCCGGTTTCCGCCACGCCGTTGACCGAAGTAAGAAACACTTCCGTAGTCAAAGTTTTTTTCCCGACCTCAACAAAAGTATTCTTCGTACTGGTGGATGGATCGATCACGGTATTTCTTTTAGCCAACATCTGTTGCAGATTCAACGCGGACAGGGTTTCGGAATCTCCAAAACCCACGGTTACTCCCTGAATTTCCTGTTCCAAGTACTTTATCGCTTCCTCGGCCTCTTCGAAGTAGGATACTACGTAGCGATTTTTTTCCAGGCTTCGAATCAGGCGGTCATACTTCATTTGATCCCCCCCTTTTTTGAAATATATTATTCTGAATACATGCTAAACTTAAGTATTATCATACCACAAAAATTACTCAATGCCTTACCTTGTTTTCCTTACCCTCTTCCCCTGTGATATAATGATGAAAACCCAGAGGAAAGGATGATTCTATGAAACCTACCCTGAGAGATATCGCCGATGCCACCGGTGTTTCCATTGCTACGGTATCAAAGGTGCTGAACGGAAAACCCATTCGTGTCAGCAACGAAAAGCGAAAAGAAATCCTCACCGTAGCCGAGGGAATGAATTACCGGGCCAACCCGGCGGCCAGAGCCCTGGTTACCAACCGCTCCGGTCTGGTCGGTCTGATTGTACCGGATATTGAAAATCCTTACTTCTCCCGGTTGGCCAAGCATTTGGAAAAACACTGTCTGCACCAGGGAAGCGTACTATTGATTCTAAACAGCAATGAACAGGCTGACGGGGATCTCCGGCTGTTGGATGTTCTTTCCTCCCGCCGGGTGGACGCCATTTTTTATTGCCCTAGTTTTGAAGCCTTTAACGACCATCGGGTAAAGGAGAAGCTGACCAAACTTTTTATTCCGTTGATCCAGGTGGACCGAGCCTTTGAATCCCTTCCCTACAGCAAAGTGACTTTCGATAATGAACAGGGAGCCTACCGAGCAACGGACTATTTACTTTCCAAAGGCCATGAAAAAATCGGACTCATTGCCCCTCCCTTAATCCAAGAGCATCCCACCGATCGGTTACAGGGGTATCTAAGAGCTCTTAAAGAAAAGGGTTGTGCTCCCGAGGATTCATGGATTTTTTATGGAGACTACGGCTATAACAGCGGTTATCAAGGGGGGCTCGCCCTGATAGAAACCGAGGTTACCGCTGTATTTTCCTGCAACGACAGGATGACCCTGGGCTTTTTAAAAGCCCTGCGGGAAAAGGGGAAATCCGTGCCGAAGGACCTGTCTCTGATCAGCAACGACAACCTCACCGAAGACTTCACCTTCGGTATTGCCATTACCACGGTGATCCAGGATGCCTCTTTGCTGGCGGATGCCTCCTTTCATGCTTACCAAACCCTAACGGAGAAAGGGGAAATTACCGAAACCCTGCTTCAGCCTACCTTTATTGAGCGGAATAGTGTGGATGAACTTCCTAAGTCTTAGCACCTTCATCAAAACACCCCTATGAAGGCCTTAAAACGGTCTTTCACAGGGGTACCTCTTTATGAAAACACTTACTTAACGATGATTTTTTCATAC
>CAZTIJ010000093.1:0-8536 GCA_964613365.1 uncultured Clostridiaceae bacterium
AATACTGCTTCGCTACATGGTTTAATGCTGGCGTCTGCCTGGAAGGGTACGAAAAGGAACCGGATAAAAGCCCCCTTAAACGGTTATTTAAGAGGGCTTTTGTGATTTTAACAAAATCCACGGCTGGAGGATTGTAAGAACTCACGGAATTCTTGCTCATAAACCGATAGAGGGTGCTTTTTCCTGTAAATCACATAGTAGCAACTGGTAATGGAAAGGTCTTCTACCTCTACGGTTTGTAGAGTCCCCTCGTAGAGCTCTCGCTCGATCGTTAATTTTGGTATAAAAGCCATACCCTTCCCTGAGACCACGGAACTTTTTATTGCCTCCATGGAGTTCAATCGGTACATAACATTTAAATCCTCGCTATTTATGGAGTGTTTTTCCAAGGCTTTTTCAATGGCATCCCGGGTACCGGACCCTTTTTCCCGGCAAATAATGGGCACCTCCAAAAGTTCGGAACGGGTAAGTTTTTTCTTTTGGGAAGAAGAGGAAGTCACCAATAGGACCGGATCCTCTCCGATCAATTCTGAGGCGATAGCATCATCGGTGGTGTCCTCCTGAATGATTCCCAGATTAATGGAATTGTCCTTCAGGCGACGGATGACTTCCTGGGAATTGTAAATATTAAAATTAATATTGATATCGGGATGTCGATTTTTAAAAATATAGATACTGCAGGGAAGGGCATGCTCCCCAATGGCCTTGCACGCACCTAGAAATAATTCTTTCTTTGAGGTTTTGAAATTACTTAGGTCCCGTTGGATATTATCCTGTAAAGATAATATGGTATCGGCGTAATCAAAAAGAATTTTTCCCGCCTCCGTAAGCTCCACACCCCGGTTGCTTCGAATCAATAGGTTTGAATCCACGTCTTTTTCCAGCGCCTGGAGTTGCATACTTAAGCCGGGCTGGGTAAGATGAAGTTCTTTAGCCGCCTTGGAGATGCTGTTCAGTTTTACGGTGATATAAAAGGACTTTAAATATTGTAGGTTCATAAAGACAACTTCCTTTCCCCTGATTCTAATAATGAGTATTCTAGGAATATTATAACATAGCAGCATGAATTTTTGTGGAAAAACCCGGGCGGGTTAAACCTTGAAAGTAAAAAGAAAAGGACAAGCGGTGTTTCAGAAAGAATCCCTCTGAAACATGGCTTTTTTTATGGGTTCTATGTTAAAATAAGCATATGGAATAAATATATTGATCGACGTTGAAGGAGAAGAGTGAATGAAAATCAAAGAGAAGTTTCAACAGTTTAATAAAAAAATGTTCTTTATAACGGTGATCCCCTTTCTGATCATTGCAACGGTAGGGGTACAGTTTATAGACGGCCTGGTGGTTTATTTATTTTTAGGAATTCTGGTTTCCCTACATTCGGCGGTATATCAGAAGTACAAGGATCGAGGCTGATAAAGGGAAAGAACAGGAAACAACCATGATATGGGGGGAAGACCATGGAAGGGACAAAAAGAATTCAAATCGAACAAATCAAAGACGGACTGGTAAAAGAGATGGAGGATCAGGTGGTGGTGGAGTACCCCTTAACCCTGTTCTTGAATGGAGAGGAATTCATCACGCTGCTCTGCTCTCCCAATACCGGGGAAAATCTTCAGTATCTGGCTTTAGGTTTTTTACTATCCGAAGGAATGATTGTCAGCAAAAATGATGTGGGTAAGGTCACCGTAGAGGAAGAGGCCGGTCATATTCATATAGAACTTAACAACAAAATCAACTTAAAACAAAAGCTTTACGGTAAACGAACGGTAACCACGGGCTGCGGTAAAGGGACGGTTTTTTATAATGTGCTGGATTCTCTGGGCAGCCAGGAGATCAAAACCGATATCGTCTATGATTATCAACACATCCTGAACCTGTCCAGGGATTTGAATCAAAAATCCGGATTGTTTAAGGAAACCGGCGGGGTTCATTTTTGTGCTCTTTGCGACGGAAATCAGGTACTGTTTTTTCATGAGGATATCGGAAGGCATAATGCTCTGGATAAAGTGATCGGGGAGGCCTTTGCCAAGGAAGAGCCCCTGGAGGATAAAATTCTCATTACCAGCGGAAGACTCTCTTCGGAGATGATCATCAAGGCGGCAAAGAAAGCAATTCCAGTGATTGTTTCCCGGTCGGCACCCACGGAGTTATCCGTCAATATCGCCAAAGACCTGGACATTACCCTGATCGGTTTTGCCCGGGGAAATCGAATGAATATCTACCATGGAAGCCAACGTGTAAGTCGAAAGACTTTGTAGAATGGAGCGATCGTATGAAAGATACCTATAAAAGAAGTATCAACTACCTCAGAATTTCCGTGACGGACCTTTGCAATCTCCGCTGCAAATATTGTATGCCCGAATCTGGTGTGGATAAAATGAAACACTGCGACGTGCTGAGTATTGAGGAGATTTTAAAGGTTGCTAAGGAAAGTGCAAATCTGGGGATCCGAAAGGTTCGAATCACCGGGGGGGAGCCCCTGGTACGAAAGGGCATTATGGATTTAGTCAAGGGGATTTCCGCTATTGAAGGTATCGAGGACATTGCCATGACCACCAACGGACTGTTGCTGAAAGAATACGGAAAGGAATTAAAGGAAGCGGGGCTGAGTCGGATAAACATCAGCATTGATTCCCTGGATCCCCGTCGATACAAAAAGATCACCCGGGGAGGGGACGTAAAAAAGGTTCTGGAAGGCATGGAAGAAGCCTTGAAACTGGGGCTGACACCGATTAAGCTAAACACCGTAATCATCGGAGGAGAAAATGAGGAAGACATCCCGAGATTAATGAATTTGACAAAAATATACCCCATCGATGTACGGTTTATTGAACTGATGCCCATTGGAGAGGCAAGCTCCTGGTCCAAAAAGCACTTTATCTCCAATGAAGAGATACGAAGAGGGGTGCCGGTGTTGATCCCTCAACACCACGAGACCGCCAGTCCCGCCCAGTATTATAAACTTCCCGGCGGAAAGGGAAGAGTGGGTTTTATCGATCCCGTATCCAGTCACTTCTGCGGCGAATGCAACCGTCTACGGCTAACCTTTGACGGGAAGTTAAAGCCCTGTCTCCATAGCTCCCAGGAGATCGATCTTCTGCCGGTGCTACGGGAGGAAAAGGGGTCCTTAAGGGATCTTTTGGTACGGGCCATCGCATCGAAACCGGAAAAACACTTGCTGGACACCGTGAACTACAAAGCAATTACTCGAAACATGTCCCAAATCGGAGGCTAAAATGAAAATCACGGGACTGCAAAAAAAGAGGGAAGGACGCTGGGAAAGACAGGCAGAGCTCACCTTAACAAAAGGAGAAGGGGTTTCCCTGATCACCCGGCGAGGGACAAAAATCATTGAAGAAGACCTTAACCGGGGAAAAGCGGGATTTTGCCATCGGCGATTCAAAGCGAATATTCTGGTGGAAAAAATCAAAGAGCTTCGGGAGGGAAGGGTTCAACCGGGGGATCAATTGAGGGGGGAAGAAGTGACCCTGGAAATTGAGAAAATCGGGAAGAAATGCCATGAAAACTGTTCGATTTATACCGGGGAGGACTGTTTGTTTCTGGAAGAAATTTATTTTCTAAAGGTGCGGCGTCCGGGCAAACTAAGACTGTCCGAAAACGTGAAGTACCAAGAAAAACATCCGTCCTAAGGGCCACCGGGAAAGGGGCACCGGGTATAGGTTGATTAAATAGAAACCATATTGATGAACTGGAGTGGAGATATTGAATAAAACCAAGATTTTAGAAACCTTAGAAAAAAACGTACACAAGGAAGGGATTTTAATCGACGAGCCGATGAAAAATCATACCTCCTTTAAAATCGGAGGACCGGCGGACTTTTTGGTGTTGCCGAAAAAAATGGAGGAGATCACAGAAACCGTTAAAGCCCTTAAGGAGAAAAACATTCCCTATATGATCATCGGAAATGCCAGCAATTTACTGGTACGGGATAAGGGTATCCGAGGGGTGGTCATTAAGCTCGGGGAGAGTTATAACCGGGTGTGGATCGAAGGCACAACGGTTACGGCGGAATCCGGTATTCTCCTTTCAAGGCTGGCCAAAAAAATTGCCAAAGCCTCGCTGAAGGGTTTTGAATTCGCCAGCGGCATTCCCGGAAGTCTTGGAGGGGCCGTGTTCATGAATGCCGGGGCCTATGGCGGGGAAATGAAGGATGTGATCACCTCCGTGAAAGCTCTGGATGACCGGGGGCGGGTGGTTACCTTCCGTAATGATGAACTGGAGCTGGGTTACCGCAGCAGCATTTTACAGAAGAAGGAATATGCAGTGCTGGAAGTGGTAATGGAACTGGAAAAAGGGATGCCGGAGGAGATCTACGGAAAAATCCGGGAACTGGATCAAAAAAGAACCACAAAACAGCCCATTCATCTTCCCAGTGCCGGCAGTGTTTTCAAAAGACCGGAAGGATATTTTGCAGGGAAGCTGATTGAAGACAGTAACCTAAAAGGGTGTCGAATCGGTGGCGCCGAGGTTTCCACCCTGCACTGCGGGTTTATTGTGAACCAAGGGGAAGCAACGGCTCAGGACGTTATGGCCCTGGTAGAAAAAATACAAAGGACCGTCAAGGAACAATTCGGAGTGGATTTGGAACGGGAACTTCGAATTATCGGTGAAGAGTAACCCCGTCGGTAAGAGAGGGGCTGTATCCATGAAAGAAGGAGATGACAGGATGAAGTTCACCATCATTACCGGAATGTCCGGTGCAGGAAAAAGCCAAGTGATCAAATACATGGAGGATCTGGGGTATTACTGTGTGGATAACATGCCTCCCATGCTGTTGCAAAAATTTGCGGAGCTTTGTGATCAGTCCCGGGGAAAGTATGAAAAAGTGGCCATAGTTATGGATATCCGGGGAGGCGAATTTTTCAACGATCTGGTATGGAATCTGGAAGAATTGGAACGGCTGGGGTACCATTATGAAATCTTATTTTTGGATGCCTCCAACCAGGAATTGATCAAGCGTTTTAAGGAAACCAGAAGAAGCCACCCTTTATCCGGGGCCGAATCCCTGGAGGAAGGGATCCGGAAGGAGCGAAAAAAACTACAGAACCTTCGTCAAATGGCAAATAGCATCATTGATACCACGGGACTGGACCTTCAGTCCTTAAAAGAAGAGATACGAAACCTTTATATTGAGGGACGCAAGGGAAGAAACCTTCGGATTTCTTTGATATCCTTCGGTTTCAAGTACGGGCTTCCCCTGGAGTCGGATCTGGTTTTTGATGTCCGTTTTTTACCAAATCCCTTTTACGATAAGACCTTGAAGGAGTATACCGGGGATGACCCTCGGGTACAGGAGTTTGTCATGGACCATGAAATCAGCCGGATTTTTTATGATAAGCTGTCGGATATGATCCGGTTTTTGATTCCTAACTATGTTCAAGAGGGAAAAAACAACCTGGTGATAGCCATCGGGTGTACCGGAGGAAGGCATCGTTCGGTTACCTTGGTGAATCAGCTGTTCCAGGAACTGACCGCCGAGGAGAATCGGGTAACCATTCATCACCGGGATAAGGAAAAGGGTTAGGGAAAAGGAAGGGGGAGACCGTCATTGTAAAGGAAATCATAAAAGCGGGATGGCGAATTAAAGAATATCTGTTTTTTGTTTTTTTAGGCTTTGCCATGATCCTTTCCGCCTTCAGCGGAATATTTACCCGATTGAATCCCTATTTGAATCTGCCGATTAAGGGATTTTTGCTGGGGCTGGGTCTGTTGCTGGTGATCCTTTCCCTCCGGGGGATGCTGATTTTTTTTCTTACCAACATCAAGCTGAAAACCTTTTCAAAAAAAGATATCCGAAGCCAGATCCTGAAGCAGAAACGCCTGCTCCGAGGACCGAAGGTGGTGGTTGTGGGAGGAGGCACGGGGCTTTCCGTGCTTTTGCGGGGACTTAAGAAGTTCACCGCCAACATCACCGCCATCGTGACCGTGGCCGATGACGGCGGCGGTTCCGGCATCCTCCGGGAGGACCTGGGGATGCTGCCCCCGGGAGATATTAGAAACTGTATTCTGGCCTTATCGGATATGGAGCCTACCATGGAAAAGCTGTTGAATTATCGATTTGAAGAGGGGAACTTGAAAGGACAGAATTTCGGAAATCTGTTTATTGCCTCCATGAATGAAATCACCGGGGACTTTGAAACCGCCATTAAGGAGATGTCCAGCATTTTAGCCGTTACGGGACAGGTGTTGCCGGTGTCCTTAGAGGATATCACCCTGTATGCGAAACTGGAAAACGGTACCGTGGTGAAGGGGGAGTCCCATATCCCGGTGAAAAGCCTGGAACATCAGAGTAAAATCCAACGGGTTTTTATCAAGCCGAAGTATTCCAAGCCCCTGAAGGAGGCCTTGAGGGCAATTGAGGAGGCGGATGTGGTGGTTTTGGGACCGGGGAGCCTGTATACCAGTATCATTCCCAATCTCTTGGTGGAAAAGTTAAGAAAGAGGATTCAAAGCACCAAGGCCTCCAAGGTGTATATCCCCAATATTATGACCCAGCCGGGAGAAACCGACGGTTATTCTGTATTTGATCATGTCCAGGGTCTTTTGAATCACCACCGGAACCTGCAACTGGACTGGGTCATTGCCAACAACAGCCGGGAGCTTCCGGAAGCCGTCAAGGAAAAGTATGAAAAAGAAGGGGCCCATCTGGTATCCTTAGGGGAGGAGGACCGGCGAAAGCTGAGAGAGCTGAACATCAACCTGTTGGAAGAGGATTTGGTGGAAATACGAAAGGACTACGTCCGCCATAACAACCTGGAGCTCTCCCGATTGATCCTTTCCTGTGCCTACGAAAAGAAAGGTTCCCGATGGTTCAATCGATGGCGTTCCCGAAGGTAAGATGTACAGGGGTTCCGTAGTAATTAACGGGGCTCTTTTTTTTAGGATTTTCAAGATTTTATTTATTATGCTATAATGTATAGTAATTACGAGGGTTTAACGAAGCAGATCCACAAAATTGAAGGAGTGGAGAGTCTTGAGTATAGAAATAAGTGCGGGAGGCGTGGTGATTTTCGGAAACGCCGTCCTATTGTTAAAGAAATATAACGGAGATTTTGTGTTGCCCAAGGGGAAGGTGGAATCGGGGGAGACCCTGGAGGAAACTGCACAAAGAGAGGTTTTGGAAGAGGCTAAGGTGCGGGCCTGGCCTATGGAATACATCGATAAAATCGAATACAGCTATCATAACTCCTGGAGCAAGGATCAGCGGGTCTATAAAACCGTACACTGGTTTTTGATGGAATCCAACAGTATTGACTGTTTGCCCCAGAAGGAAGAGGGGTTTATCGAGGCAATATTTGTCCATGAAGACAAAGCGGTGGATATGGCTCGATATCAGGATGAAAAAAACATTATTGAACAAGGGCTTCGCTTATACAAAAAGCGGGCATAGAATAATAAGGACGTGATCGTATGTCGTTTTCTTTAAAAACCAAGGGAGAATTGGCGCGACTGGAAGGGGAAACCCCCTGTTGCCACCGGGGGGAGCTTGCCGCCTTAATCGGATTGAACGGAGAGGTGGTCCCCACCACGGAGGAAAAGTTCAATCTAAAGGTTACGGTGGAAAATCCGGCGGTGGCGCGAAAAATCTTTAAGTTAATCAAACTTCTGTTTGCCATCAATCCGGAAATCAAAGTCCGGAAAAATTCAAGCTTCAGAAAATCCAACTATTACCTGATGGTGATTACCCATACCATGGGCAGCAGAAAAATAGTGGATGAACTTGGGCTGAGGAAGGCATCCTCCTCCCGGCAAGTTTCCATGGGATTCCCCCGGGATGATCTATTTGACAAACGATGTTGCAAACGGGCATATCTTCGGGGAGCTTTTCTATCGGGAGGGTCCATCAGTGCCCCGGAAAAGACCTATCATCTGGAGTTTGTGGCCCACGAAATAGCCGTGGCAACAGGAATTCAAACCCTGATCAACGACTTCGGGCTCAGTGCCAAAATCGTCCCCCGGAAGAAATACCAGGTAGTGTATTTAAAGGAGGGGGATCAAATCGTGGAACTGCTGAACATTATCGGCGCCCATAATGCTTTATTGGAGTTGGAAAACGCACGGATCCTAAAGGAAATGCGAAACAATATCAACCGAATCGTAAACTGTGAAACCGCAAACCTCAGCAAAACCGTAAATGCATCGGTAAAACAATTGGAAAACATTCACTTGATTCAACGGACCATCGGTCTCGAAGAGCTCCCGGAAAGTTTACGCACCCTGGCAGAACTTCGCCTTCAACATGAGGATGCCAGTTTGAAAGAACTGGGGGAAATGATGAATCCTCCCGTGGGAAAATCCGGAGTCAATCATCGCTTTCGAAAAATTGACAACCTGGCTCAAAAAATACGAAAAAACCCCTAGGGGTAACCAAAGTCAAGGAGGACAGACACCCATGCTAAGGATTCGAAAAGAGGCACTGAAGCCGGGAATGCGATTGGCAAAACCGATTTTTACCGAGGAAGACCAACTCCTGTTGCATAAAGGAGAGCTTCTTAAGGCGCCCTTCATGAAAAGG
>CAZTIJ010000094.1:0-8459 GCA_964613365.1 uncultured Clostridiaceae bacterium
TTACTCCCGTAGATAACTTCACCCATAGTCGAATGATTTACGGTCATTCGGTAGAGACTTTCGATCCATATCATCGAATTTATATGAGCGGTTCTTTTAAATTGTTATTAAATAGAGTAACAGAGGCCCTCAGCCTTGTCAAGGTTTTTTATTACCCAGCGGCGGATTCTTTAAACAGTTTTTCCTGCTTTTTTGTTAAATATTTTTCAAAGCTCAAAAACCCTCCCTTTACTACATTTCATGATTATTGATATGAAACATTGCTGCAATTAACCATCACTGCTATGAACCATTGCCGATATTCATTGTTCGTGATATTAATGATCCTGGAGAAACCAATAAACATATCCGCAGTCGTTACAGACAAAGTTCGTCGCTTCCTTATTGGCCCAGTCAAAGCCCATAAAGCTGGCTCCCGGGGTGTTCATCAGGGTTCTTCTTTTCCAAAACTCCTGACCGTCACATATGGGACAGGTCAACGTCCTTCCTTTGATCTGAATCGTATTTACTTCTGTGGGCATATTCAAATCCTCCTTTGAAAAATTAAATGATTTTATATGAACTCCCGTTTACAGCATGCCGATTTGGTCCAACTCTTTTAAGCGCTGAATGATCGGAAGTTTTTGGGTGCACAGATCTTCACACAGTCCGCAGGCGATACAGTCCCCCGGTTTGGCATCGTCTTTTTTCAGTCTTCCGGAATCTTTCAGGTTTTGAAGGCGCTTTTTCATTTCCTCTTCATCCTTTAATAATTTTAAATTATAGCTTTCCAGATACTGATGGATTTTGATATCCTTGGGACATTTTAAACAGTACCCGCAGGTGGTGCAAAGGGTGTTCATACTGTCGGTAATGTTTTCCTCGATCTCCTTAAGCTTCTCCGCTGAAACCGTAAGATCAAAGTCTCCCACCGCCACGTTCTCCTCCACCTCTTCCAAGGTTCCCATGCCGGGAATGGCCAGGGTGATTCCCTCCTGGGCTAAAATAAACCGCAGGGCCGCCTGATTCACGGTTTCCCCGTGATTTTCCCGGATAAAATCGAAAAACTTCCGATGCTCGGGAATCAGTCCACCTCCCAGAGGATTCATGGTTACCACCCCGATGTTTTTCTCCAGGGCCGCATTTACGCCTTCCTGGCGAAAGGGATAGTTGGATACGTTGTACCCGAGGAGCACCCCTTCAAAATGGTCTTCCTCTACAATGGTCCGGATGTCCTCTCCCTTACAATGGGTGGAGAATACCAGGTGTTCAAGAAGCCCCTCCTCCTTGGCTTTCAGGGCTCCTTCATAGGGGCCCCCCGGTGCCATCACTCCCCGGTACTGCTCCAGGTCCTTGATACACCACATATGGAAAAAATCGATTTTGTCCCTGCCCAGTCTTTTCAGGGAGGTTTCTATTCGCCTACGCACATCATCGGCGGTGGGATCGGCACTTAAGGAGCTTTTCGTGGCTACGTAATAATCCTTGGGCATATTTCGAAAGGCCTTTCCGAAAATGATCTCGCTGCGATCATCACAGTAAAATGGGGCGGTATCAAAATAATTAACCCCCAGTTCATTGGCCCGATGGACCACTTCCTGGGCATAGTCCTCATCCTTTCCAAATCGCATGCCCCCAAAACCGATTACCGAAAGCTTTTTTCCCGTTTTTCCGTACTCTCTGTATTGCATCGTTTTGCCTCCTTCTGGTTTTCTTTCCGAGCACTTTTCATTCCCTTCTTCTCATATGTACTCTATTATATCATTTCCGGCGGCCAATGTTTAGCCTCCTTCCGGGCAAAAAAATATTGATCGGATAATCGATAAACCTTCTATCAACTATCCGATCAATGGTATTGCCCTTCTTCATTTGGGAAGTCTGGGTGTTGCCCGGTGTTGCTACATTCTACTTGAATCAAATAATCGTACCTCTCTTTACTTCTGGATTTACTACCTTTTCTTTGGTGCCAGCTCATCTCCACCCCTGTGGTAGATGTCTTGTCTTTCCTCTGATGGTTTCCACCTACATCATCGATATGCCGCTTACGGAAGTCGGCCTCTCCATAGGATTTACTGAAACTCATCGGTATTACGGGTACTACTTTGATACGGTACTTCCGGTAATACGGGTAATACTTTCTTACGGTACTACAGGTACTACTTTGATACGGTACTTCTGGTAATACGGGTAATACTTTGTTACGGTACTTCTTTGAAACCTACTTCTTTTCACTTCGCTTTACTGCATGTGTTTCTAAAAACTTTGACACGTGTTACAGAATGGTGAAACATGATTCTTAAACCGTGATCCTAATTCTTAAAAACGTACTGCTGTAAATCAAAAGCGTTGAATCTAAAGCAACTTCCAAATGAAGAAGGATGGTAAAGGAGAAAGGGCTCTTCCCTATCTCCTTACATAAAGTATAGCAAATATTCAGATATTAAGCAAGGGCTATTTTGATCTTTTTTTGCTATATTCTGAAAATACATCTTTGGTCCTACTCTACTCGGGCTTCTTCCAATGCGTTCTCCACGGCATTAACCACTGCATTACTGCTTTCGGTTGCTCCACTTACCGCTTCCACATCTTCCGTGCTTTGGTTGTCGATAATTTGACCGATCACGTCATCAAAGGCTTCGTCTCCTAAACCTTCGGTTTCACTGTGAGAGACCACTTCAATTCCGGTAATTTCATCGTTATCGATGCTTACTTCCACTTCAAGTTCTCCGCCGTAGCCGTCCGCAGTACCGCTGTAGGTTCCGTCGGCATACATTCCGTTGGCGTCTCCTTCAGCGTCATCACCGCAGGCAACGAAGGCCACCATTCCCACTAATAACACTGCAATTAACATTAATTTCTTTTTGTTCATTTTCCATTTCCTCCTTAGTTGATTCACTCTTTCCGCTACTGATTTTTCATTTGTAATCATCCTTATAGATACCCCAACAGGAAACATTTAAACAACAACCTCTCTCTGTTAGTAATGTTTTTCATCTAAGGATGTCTACATATATTATAACACGGATTCCCCTAGGATTCACTGGGAACCGGTACCTATGCCTAAGCTAAAGCCTGAGGGGGATGTTTTAAGAGAAAAACTGGCAAAGGGGCCGTTTCCCTCTGCCAGTTTCTCTTAAGGGGTGGATGACTCAAACACCTCCGTCCCCTTTGTGCTATCTTACATCATTGGCATTCCGCCCATGCCGCCGCCCATGCCGCCGCCGGCGGGAGCGTCGTCTTCCTCTTCCACATCCGCCACTGCGGCTTCCGTGGTGAGAAGCATGGCGGAGATGGATGCTGCATTTTGCAGTGCGGATCGGGTTACCTTGGTGGGATCCACAATACCCGCTTCGATCATGTTGGTGTAGGCTTCGTTTAATGCATCAAAGCCGATACCGACCTCTGAAGTCATTACTTTGTTTACGATGACGGAGCCTTCCAAACCTGCATTTTCTGCGATTTGTCGTAGGGGTTCCTCCAGGGCCCGTCGGATGATCTTCATACCGGTACGCTCGTCCCCTTCGTTGCTTGCGATCATTTTATCGATGGCAGGAATCACGTTTACCAAGGCAACGCCTCCTCCCGATACAATCCCTTCTTCCACCGCTGCCCGGGTGGCGTTGAGGGCATCTTCAATTCGCAGTTTTCGCTCTTTCAGCTCGGTTTCCGTGGCTGCCCCTACTTCGATTACCGCAACCCCGCCGGAAATCTTGGCCAGTCGTTCCTGCAGTTTTTCCTTATCAAAGTCGGAATCCGTATCTTCAATTTGCTTTTTCAATTGATTTACCCGGTCGGCGATGACGGATTCATCCCCTTGGCCTTCCACGATGGTGGTGTTTTCCTTATCCAATTTAATGGTTATGGACCGTCAAAGCATGTCCACGGTGGCTTCTTTCAGTTCATAAACCAGTTCCTCTGATATTACAGTACCGCCGGTTAAGGTGGCAATGTCTTCCAACATCGCTTTTCTTCGGTCACCGAATCCAGGGGCTTTTACCGCTACACACTCAAAGGTTCCTCGGATTTTATTTACCACCAGGGTTGCCAGGGCTTCCCCTTCAATGTCCTCGGCGATGATCAACAGTTTTCTTCCCTGTTGCACGATTTCTTCCAATAAAGGCAGGATGTCTTGCACGTTGTTGATCTTTCGGTCGGTGATGAGAATATAGGCATCGTTGTACACCGCTTCCATTTTTTCCGTATCCGTAACCATGTAGGGGGATAGGTATCCTCGGTCAAACTCCATACCTTCCACGACGGATAGGTTGGTTCCCATGGACTTGGATTCCTCCACGGTGATGACCCCGTCCTTGCCTACCTTTTCCATGGCGTCGGCAATCAATGCGCCGATTTCATCGTCGGCAGCGGAAATGGCCCCTACCTGCGCGGTGGCTTCCTTGGAGTCAATGGGCTTGGAGATCTTTTGCAACTCTTCCACCGCAACCTCTACGGCTTTATAGATTCCCTTTTTCACAATCATGGGATTGGCTCCCGCAGCAACGTTCTTCAGACCTTCCCGAATAATTGCCTGGGCGATCAGGGTCGCCGTGGTGGTTCCGTCCCCTGCTACATCGTTGGTTTTTGTGGATACTTCCTTTACCAACTGGGCTCCCATGTTCTCGTACACATCTTCCAATTCGATTTCCCTTGCAATGGTCACACCGTCATTGGTGATTAACGGGGATCCGTACTTTTTATCTAAAACGACGTTTCTTCCCTTCGGTCCCAGGGTTACCTTCAGGGTGTCCGCCAGTTTGTTTACCCCTCGTTCTAATGCTCTTCTGGATTCTTCTCGAAACTTAATTTCTTTGGCCATAACTAAAACCTCCTTCGTAGTATTTGATCCTTTGTTTATGGAATGATGAACTGATTATTCTACAATGGCTAGAATGTCACTTTGCTTTAAAATGGTGTATTCTTCACCTTCAAATTTCACTTCCGTACCCGCATACTTCGAGAAAATTACCCGATCCCCTTTTTTTACTTCCATGGTTACTTCTTTTCCTTCAACCATGCCTCCGGGGCCGACTTCCAATACCTCGGCCATTTGCGGCTGCTCTTTGGCACTGCTTGGCAGTACAATACCGCTTTTGGTTTTTTCTTCCGGTTCCACCTTTTTGATTACCACTCGGTCACCTAATGGCTTGATCTTCATTGTTAAAAACCTCCTCTTTATATGCTTGTTTTATTTTTTCCTTTGTTAGCACTCACTCATACCGAGTGCTAATTTCAAATACCATAGTATCGAAAAGAATCCTTCCCTTCAACTGCCGTTTAAAAGGATTAACTCTTCAATACGCCGAATTTCTCTTTTAATTTCTTTTTTCCTTCGATTTTCATAAAATTTTCTTTTCCAAGGTTTATTTTCAAACATGTTGTCCCGTATGAAAGCATGAAAAAAAGGGAAGTGACAAAAACTCCGATCCCTGTCATCTTCCCCTGTGATCTATTGGTCCTTTCCCAGTCATCCTGTACCTTCCTACAAAAATCCCAGCACCCCGGCGATGACCGGTATGATAATCGCCGGTAGCATATTGGCCACGGGAAATTTCTTAATTTCCAAAATATTAAACCCGATGCCGATGATCAGCAGGCCGCCGATGGCGGAGATTTCCTGCACCACGGCATCCGTCATCAGGGGCTCCACAAAGCCGGCCAGAAGGGTGATGGCCCCCTGGTATAAAAACACGGGGACCGCAGAAAAGGCCACGCCGATGCCCAGGGTGGAGGCGAAAATGATGGATGAGATGCCGTCCAGAATGGATTTGGTAAAAAGAGTGGTATGGTCCCCTAAAAGACCGCTTTGCAGGGACCCGATAATGGCCAGGGCTCCCACACAGTATACCACGCTGGCGGTGACAAATCCTTTGGTAAAGGTGCTCTCACTGCTTCCCATTCGCCGCTGAATAAAGTCCCCCAGGCCCTGCAGTCTTTTTTCCAATTCCAGGGCTTCCCCCACCAGGCTTCCGATGATCACGGCGATCATCAATAGCAGTACGTTGCCTGTGGCCAGGGCCTCTTTGAATCCGATGATCAGCACCCCGAGACCGATGGCTTTCATAATCGTATCCTTATAACCCTCTCCGATACTTTTTTTCAAAAGAACCCCTAAAACCCCGCCGATAACAATGGCCAGTGCATTGACAATGGTTCCTAACATATGTAATCCCTTCTTCCTTCATTCTTTATCCTTTTTTTCCTGATTTCTTATGCTTTTTTGATCCCTTTTTCCCGGGCATAATAAAAAAGATACTGTTGGGCATAGCCCGCATCTTTTCCGAACTTTTCCATGGCAAAGTCTTCAATTTCCTTCGCCGGCATTTCCCCTTGAAAGTACAGGACCTCCATCATACGTTTTACCCAAACATCCACGGGGAAGGCGTCCAATTTCCCCATGGAAAAGAACACGACGCAGTTTCCCACCTTCGGTCCCACTCCGGAAAAACCGGTGACCCCCTGTAGGCAGTCCCGCCGCTTTTTTCCGATCAACTCTTTTAGTACCTCAGGATTCTTTGCCACTTTTTCCGCCGTATCCTTAACGTAGCGAGCCCGGTAACCAAGACCCAGAAGCTTCAGTTCCTCCAGGGTAGCGGCGCTTAAGGCTTCGGGGGTGGGAAAGGCGTGGCGAAGCTTTCCGTCATAGGACTGGATAACCTCTCCGTAGGTTTTGGCCAGTCCCTCCACGGAGCCTTTGATTCTTTTGATGTTGTTGTTGGAGGAGATGATAAAGGAGATCAAGGTCTCGAAGGGTTCCTGCTTTAAAATCCGTATTCCCCGGCCGAACTTCACCGCCTCCTCCATTATTGGATCCCGGCGAATCAACCTTTTTTGTATCTTTTCGTAGTCGGTGGTTAAGTCAAAGTAGTCCCGCCAGACCCTCTGAAAATCCTGAAGATCGGTGTTATGGAAGATGATCTTCTGTCCCTGTTTTTCCACTTCAATCACCCGCTGACAGGCGATCAATAAAAAGCGGTTCTCCTTTTTTTCCTCCCACCGAAAGGCCTGGCCGCAGTGAAAAATGGCCCGGGGATCAAAGGCCGAAAGCCCGGACACTTCCACCCGGGCTCCTTTTTGGATCAAATTCAGATCCTTCATTGGACCTTCATCCTTTCTTGTTTCCCCGGGTTCTTTCCCAAGGATATTGCCTAAAATGGTTCATAGGGGTAATATAGCCGCTCCAGTTCCAGTCCCGTATACTCGTCAAAATAAAGGGCCGCCCGCTGTCCTTCAATGTCTTCAAAAAACACCTTAACCAATCGGGGATAAAATTCCGTATAGTAATTCCGGATAACCGCCCGTCCCTGATATTCCATGGTGGGGAAATTTTCTTGGTGCATCTCCACCAGACCCTCCGCTGATAGGGGGATCTCATCCTCTTTCAAACTGTCTATCTCCAGCATGGCCAGGTTGCTTCTAACTTCCACGGGGATGGCGGTGTCATCAAATCGATTTCGATACCGAATCACTTCACCCCTTCCCCCAAGGACACTCACTTCAAAGGCATCACTGGACAGCCTGATGCCGTTATCCACCGGGGTGAAACGAAAGGCGTAAACCGTCTCTCCGTTGTCTTCCTGGGTAAAGACAAAAATTTCCTCTTCCAACTCTTCATCCTTGGACTCCTGAAACCGCTGATAAAACTCCCGGGCGATGTCCAGGGCTTCCCGGCGGTCAATTTCCCTATTGTTTTTCCCGATCTCCCCAGGAGTATACTCTACATACCTAAGGGTGCCCAGTTCAGCGTCCAACCACAGTAAGAGGTCCTCGGTCTCCAGGGCGTAGTGGCTGATGCCGTTTCGGTGATGAATCCCGTCAATCTCCGCCTCTTCCAAATCCTCAGAATTCACCCAGTTTTCCCCAAGCTCGAGTAAATAGGTTCTCGCTTGCTCTTGACTTAGCCAAGTCTCCTCCGGCTCCCCAAGACGACTATGGCGGTAGCGGGAGCCCAGCTCCCTTAAGTTAGTTGCCACTTCCCAAAGATTTTCCCCTTCTTCCCGGGGAATTTCGATCACCAGTTGATTTTCATTGGCATCGGAGATTCGGTACATATTCGCCAAAAATCCTTCCATTAGTATCTCCAGTTCCTGTAAAAACAGATAATCGTTGGCGGTAAATCGGTGCTGATTCATTTCAAATTTATCCTGCAAACTGTGGTTCACCACGTTTCGTATGCTGCGAAGACTCTCCAGGGTTTCGGTACAAACCCCTTCTTCCTCGAAATCTTCCCGGCGTAAATCCACAAAATAGGCATAATACTCCACCAGGTCCTCCAGGGAGTTTTGCAGATGACTAAAGGCTGTTTGCGTCGTAAAATCGTGGGGCTCTCCCGCTTCCTTTGCTCCTTGGATTTCGTCCATAAATCGAATGCTCCACCGGGCATACTGTTCAATGTTATCCAGCACCCGGTTGTTGACAACGGTTAACTGGGCCTCTGCCTGTTTCATTTCTCCGTATTGATAAAAATTCATCCCGACACTTAG
>CAZTIJ010000095.1:0-8458 GCA_964613365.1 uncultured Clostridiaceae bacterium
GGGGTTATTACCTATAAAGAAATCATGGATTCCCTGGAAAAAGTGGATTTGGATAAAGAACAGATGGATGAAGTTTATGACCATCTCGCTACCATGGGTGTGGAAATCGTTGGTGAAAAAGAAGCGGAAGATCTGAAAAAGGTGGAAATAGACCCTGAGGAAGTGGTAAAGGAAAGTATGGAACCCGATGCCAATCTTCTGAAAGGCGTTAATATTGACGATCCGGTTCGAATGTATTTGAAAGAAATTGGGAAAGTTTCTTTGTTGACAGGACCGGAAGAAATTGATCTAGCCAAGAGGATGGAGAAAGGCGATGAGTTAGCGAAGAAAAAATTAGTGGAGGCGAACTTGCGTTTGGTTGTTAGTATCGCCAAAAGATATGTTGGTAGAGGCATGCTCTTTTTAGACTTGATTCAAGAAGGGAACCTAGGTCTTATTAAAGCCGTGGAAAAATTTGATTATACCAAAGGGTATAAGTTCAGTACCTATGCGACCTGGTGGATTCGTCAAGCCATAACCCGGGCCATTGCAGACCAAGCCCGTACCATACGGATTCCCGTGCATATGGTGGAAACGATAAATAAACTAATCCGGGTTTCTAGACAACTCCTTCAAGACCTGGGAAGAGAACCTCACCCCGAAGAAATAGCCAAGGAGATGGATATTACTGAGGAAAAAGTGCGGGAAATTCTTAAAATCGCCCAGGAACCGGTATCTTTAGAAACCCCTATAGGGGAGGAGGAAGATAGTCATCTAGGAGATTTCATACCGGATGAAGACATTCCGGCACCGGCAGAAGCTGCAGCCTTTGCGTTACTGAAGGAACAGTTAATAGAAGTATTGGATACCTTAACCCTGCGGGAACAAAAGGTGCTTCGGCTACGATTTGGATTGGATGATGGAAGGGCGAGAACCTTAGAAGAAGTTGGCAAGGAGTTTCAGGTGACAAGGGAGCGGATACGACAAATTGAAGCAAAAGCGCTTCGAAAACTCCGCCATCCCAGTCGAAGCAAGAAACTAAAAGATTATTTAGAATAAAACTATGAATAAGTAAAGCCTAAGCCAATAGCTTCTTAATTGAAACTATTGGTTTCCTATTAGGATCCATTCATTAATCAGAAAAAAATTAGTCATAATTTGGGAGGGCTGAAAATGGATTTAACCCCGCGACTTCTTAAAATAGCAGAGGAGATCCGCCCGGGTGAAAGGGTTGGAGACATAGGTACAGACCATGGTTATCTTCCGATATATTTAGTTAAGAACCGCATTGTAAAAGAGGTTGTTGCTACAGACATCAACCAAGAACCCTTAAACGCCGCCTATGGAAATATAAAAGGCTATGGTTTGGAAAATCAGATTCAAACCAAGTTAGGGGCGGGCACCCTGCCCTTAGAGAGGGAAGACTTAGACGTTTTCATAGTCGCGGGTATGGGAGGAAAGCTTATAATTGAAATTTTGAAAAACAGCGTATCTTTAAAAAGAACAGTAAATCGCATAATATTACAGCCCATGCAACAACAAAAGGAGTTGCGCAGGTATTTATCTGAAGAAGGGTACATCATAAAAAAGGATTTACTGGTACAGGAAGACCGGAGAATATATGAAATGCTTGTTGTATCTTTTAACGACAGTGCAGGAAAAGGGTTCGGGACACAAAAGAACAGTTCTTTTGAGGGGGGAGTAAGTGAAGAGATTGCCAACAGACATCCTGTTGGTTTTAAAAAATATTATGATTTACGGTGGGAACTGGGCTTTTGCCTTTTTGAAAATCCCAGGGATCTGATTTTGAAATTTTTGGATCAAAAAATAAACCAGGTGGATAAGATAATCGGAGAAACCGCCGGGTCTAAAAGCGAAGAGGCAATTATGGTGAATCAGAGGGCAAAGGAGAAATCGGAGAAACTTAAGGAGGTAAAAAAATGTGTTGTAAGGTGAAGGATGTTATTAACCATATGGAGACCCTGGCGCCGAAGAACTATGCCATGACTTGGGATCGGGTAGGATTACAGATCGGTTCTCCAAAGAAAGAAGTTCGACGCATTATGGTCACCCTTGAAGTGAATCTCAAAGTGCTGAAGGAAGCTTCGGACAAAGCCGTGGATCTAATAATTTCTCATCATCCCCTGATTTTTAAACCACTAGAAGAGATTGACTTTGAAAGCCCCATGGGAGCCATGATTCAAAAGATGATTCAAGAAGATATACACCTTTACGTCAGTCATACAAATATGGATGTAGCTCCCCTGGGGCTCAATAGCCATATAGCAGATAAAATAGGGATGAATAACATCGACGTGCTCACTCCTTTGGAGATGGAGCCTTATGTTAAATTTGCGGTGTATGTACCGGAAACCCATGAGGAGGCAGTGTTAGAGGCCATAAACAAAGGCAGAGGAGGGTATATTGGCAACTATAGTTACTGCACTTTTCAAACTTTGGGAGTTGGAACATTTAAACCCGGTGAAGGCGCCGACCCTTTTTTAGGAAAGGAGGGTGAGCTGAAAAAAGTACAAGAAAAAAAGATTGAAACCATTGTAGAAAGAAAAGACATCCAAGCACTGCTGGGTCAAGTAAAAAAGGCCCATCCTTACGAAGAGGTGGCCTATGATCTTTATCCACTGGAAATCTCGATAAGCAAAACGGGTTTAGGCAGAATTGGAAGGCTTCCCGAGAAGCAGTTTGCTGAGGATTTTATTCAACACCTAAAAAAGGCTTTGCACATAAAAGAAGTTAGGTATGTGGGAGATTTGCATCGGGAAATTTCAAAAGTTGCGATTTTAAACGGTTCCGGTGGAGATTTTATCCAACAGGCTCAAAGGGCAGGGGCAGACATTTTTGTTACCGGAGATTTAAAGTATCATGAGGCACAAGATGCTATGCAGGAAGGTATTTCCATCGTAGATATTGGTCATTATGAAAGTGAAATTATTTTTAATCAGTTTATCAAAAACTATTTGGACAGTAAATTGAAGGAGGAAGTGGAGATTTATGTAGCCCAGGATCTTCAAAACCCTTTCAAAGTCCTGTGAGAAGGCACTGAACGTTGACTTTTACAACATTCTGTGGTATCATCTTGATTGAATATAATAGGAGCGAGTAAATCAGATGGTCGCGTTGGTCTTTTGGCTAACGAGGAAAGTCCGAGCTCTATAGGGCAGGGTGCTGGGTAACCCCCAGTGGAGGTGACTCTAAGGACAGTGCAACAGAAAGATACCGCCTTTTTTAAGGTAAGGTTGGAATGGTGAGGTAAGAGCTCACCAGAGACTAGGTGACTAGTCTGCTATGTAAACCCCACCTAGAGCAAGACCAAGTAGGGACTAGAAATGCGGCTGCCCGTCGTGTCCCGTGGTAGGTTGCTTGAACTTGCTGGCAACAGCAAGTCTAGATAGATGACCATTTAATACAGAACTCGGCTTACAGATTTGCTCGCTCCATAAATTATTTAGCTGTAAAACCCTTTAATAAGGGTTTTTTTGCTTTTTTGCTTTTTTTAATTTCCGGTCCATAATTTGAAGTTTTTAGGGTATTTATAATATAGAGATCATACCTGTTTTTCTTGCCTTGAAAAAGAAAGGAGGGTTTGAAGTGGAATTTTTCCAAAGGATGAAACATCCATTGCTTTTGTCAGTTTTGTGTTTTGTTATAGTTACAGGGATGTTAGTTGTAAGTTATGGAGAAGAAGCGTACGAAGAATCGGTTGTATATAGTATCGTTGTAGAAGGAATGGTTACCGCAGGAACAGCATCTCATCTTCAAAGGGGGATCGAAGTTGCGGAAGAAGAGAATGCCGAAGCCTTACTGATTCTTCTTAATACCCCCGGGGGTCTTGTTGATGCAACTCTAGATATTGTCTCCGCTATGATCCATGCTGAAGTTCCCATTATTACCTATGTTTACCCCGATGGTGGAATAGCTGCTTCCGCAGGGACTTTTATTTTACTGGCAGGGCATCAGGCGGTTATGGCCCCGGGTACCACGATTGGGGCTGCAATGCCTGTGACGATGAGTCCTGAAGGAGAAGGTGTTCCGGCAGATGACAAAACGGTTCAATTCTTGGCCGGGCACATTCGAAGCATTGCAGAATCCAGAAACCGGCCAGCGGATGTAGCCGAACGATTCGTAACGGAAAACTTGACTTTGAGCGGTAGAGAAGCCGTTGAATTAGAGATCATTGATAACACCGCCGAAGATATTCCTTTTTTGCTGGAAGAGCTACAGGGACTTGATATAATGCTAAGGGGAAGAACTGTGACGCTCAATACTGAAAATGCGGAAATCCTTGAGATTGAGAGAAATATCCGGGATACGGTTACCCATCTGATCAGCAACCCGCAAATTGCCTTTGTTTTATTTATACTAGGCGTGTATGGGTTGGTGATCGGATTTAACGCACCGGAAACATTTTTCCCGGAAGTTCTCGGAGCTATTGCACTTGTTTTAGCACTCTACGGGCTAGGTCTTTTTGAAGTCAATGTTTTTGCCGCAATAATGATTCTTCTGGGAGTCGGTTTAATCATTGCGGAAGCTTATACACCGACTTATGGTGTGCTTGGAACGGGAGGAGTGATCAGTATGATTATCGGTATAATATATTTACCAGTAGAACCCCTTGCCTCGGATCGCTGGTTGGCAGAATTTCGAACCCTAGCCATTGGCGTTGCAGTCATTGCTTCGATACTTCTTGTGATTATTGTAGCGGCCCTCTATCGGTTAAAAAAATCTAAAGTGATTCATGGGGAGGAGGAATTTGCTGATATAACAGGAATTGTTAATGATGCCATAGATCCTGAAGGGCTGATAAAAGTTAAAGGAGAACTGTGGAGAGCAAAATCCAAGGACTCAGAGACAATAGCCGAAGGGGAGGAGGTACGTATAATAAAAAGGGAAGGGATGGTGTGTATTGTTGAAAAAAAGGAATAAAAAATAGGAAATCTAATAATTTAGAAAGGGTGGTTAAATATGTTGGAAATTATTGAAAATGTGGAAAGTGTTATTCCTTTTATTGTTCTGATCGTAATCCTTCTTCTCCTTTTAAAAATGGCGATTAAAATTTTCCCTGAATATGAAAGAGGCGTTTTGTTTCGTCTCGGGCGTTTAGTAAGTGTGAAAGGTCCGGGGTTGGTGATTATCATCCCGTTTATTGATCAAATTGAACGGATTTCCTTAAGGATTGTCGTGGATAATGTGCCGCCTCAGGAAGTCATAACTCGGGATAATGTTACTTGCAAAGTAAATGCCGTGCTTTATTACCGGGTTACCGCTCCGGATAAAGCGGTTGTGAATGTGGAAAAATTTTATGACGCTACCAGTCAGTTCGCCCAGACAACCATGCGTAGTGTTGTAGGACAGGCGGATCTTGATGAACTGCTTTCTGAAAGGGAGAAGATTAATAAAAAAATTCAAGGAATTGTTGATGAAGCTACAGATCCTTGGGGTATCAAAGCTACGGCTGTGGAGTTAAGAGATGTGATAATACCGGAAGCTATGCAAAGGGCAATCGCTCGTCAAGCAGAAGCGGAACGTAATCGAAGAGCGGTAGTTATTCAGGCGGAGGGAGAAAAACAGGCCGCTGTTAAAATTTCCGAAGCAGCAGAAATATTGAGCCATCAAGAAGGTTCTTTAACTTTAAGAACCCTTCGTACAATATCGGATATGTCCAATTCGGAGAGTGCGACCATTTTGTTCCCGGTGCCTATGGAAATGCGCCGTCTGCTTCCCGATCTTGATAAGATCATGAAAGAATCCCTGGATTATCGGGAGAAAAACGAAACGGATAAGGGGATTGAAGAAAAAAAGGAAAAAATACAAAAAGACATTGAAGAAAAAAATCTTGCAAGTATGGAAGAGTTGGAAAAAGCAAAGGATTTGATGGAAGAGTCAAAAACCGAAGCACCGGACCGGAGGAAAAAGAAAGAAAAACCGGAGCAAAGTGAAGGGGAAGAAATAACGGAAAAGGGTGAGGAGAAGAAAAACTCCAAAGACAATGAGAAAAAAGAAGGCCCCGAAGAAGGGCCAATAGAAAGTCAAGATGATTAAGCTGAATGATAAAATTTAGTGTTCGTCTGGAAACCAAATAGCTATTTCCCTATGGGCGGATTCGATAGAATCCGCCCCATGTATTAAATTACGGGTGGTATTATTTGCAAAATCACCACGGATCGTTCCGGGGGTTGCCTTTGCCGGATTTTTATCTCCGATCATCAAACGCATTACTTTTACGGCGTCCTCTCCCTCTATTACCAGGGTCATTACCGGACCTTCCAAGATGTAGGATACCAAGGGTTCAAAGTAAGGGCGACCTTTATGTTCCTCATAGTGTGCTTCCACTGTTCTTCGGTCTGGAAATCGCAGCTCTGCTTTAATAAGTCGGTAACCCTTTTTTTCAATTCTACCAATGATCTCTCCCACTAAACTCCTTTGTACTCCATCGCTTTTTATCATGATAAACGTTCTTTCCATTCAGTTCACCTCCCTTTGTTCTAAGAATAAGTATACAAATAATCAAAATATTCCGCAACAAAAGAATTACAGCTTGGAAAGAATGTATGGATTTTTCATATTCAGTCATTAAAGCCAAAAGCAATGGGTATAATAAACCATAAAGCATAATACTACAAAATTGGAGGGCTGAAAATGTTAAATGATATTGCAAATATTGTAAGAGGGTTATCGGCGGATGCTGTGGAAAGAGCGAATTCAGGACATCCCGGTCTGCCTTTGGGATGCGCTGAAATCGGCGCTGTGCTCTTCGGAGAGGAACTGAATTATTTTTCCGAGGAGCCGGACTGGATTAACAGGGATCGACTGATTCTTTCTGCAGGACATGGATCTATGTTGCTATACTCTTTTTTGCACCTTAGCGGCTATGAAGTATCATTGGAGGATTTGAAAAATTTCAGACAGGTGGATTCCAAAACCCCTGGTCACCCGGAACATGGAGACACCCCCGGGGTAGAGGCGACCACAGGCCCATTGGGGCAGGGTTTTTCCAATGCAGTGGGAATGGCGTTGTCAGAAAAACTCTTAGGAAATAAGTTTAATCGAGATACCTTAAATATTTTCGATCATTATACTTATACCATTCTCGGGGACGGGTGCATGATGGAGGGAATTACTTCCGAAGCCGCATCCTTTGCCGGGCATCTGGGATTGGAAAAACTGATTGCCATTTATGATGATAATAAAATATCCATCGGCGGCGGCACGGAGATTGCATTTACCGAGTCGGTGGCCGATCGATTCAGAGCATACAACTGGCAGGTAATTGAAGGTGTTGATGGACATGATTTAGATCAGATACGACAGGCGATAAAGGAAGGAAAAGCAAGTCAAGAACAACCGACCTTGATCATTGCCAGAACACATATCGGTTATGGAGCACCAACGAAACAGGATACCGCCGATGTACATGGAGCTCCCTTGGGCCGAGAGGATCTAGAGGGGATGAAGAAATTCCTAGGTCTTCCGTTGGAGGAAGAGTTCTATATTTCCCCTGAGGTTACCGATTATTTTGAGGAACTAAAGCTTACAAAGAAGATGAAATTTGAAGAATGGAAAGAGCGGTTTAATACCTGGTCTTTGAAGTACCCCAGCTTAAAAAAGGAACTGAACCAGTTCTTCAGTGGGGAGACGCCACAGAAAGCCCTGGATTTACTTGGAAGTTATCCCCTGAAAGAAAATGGAAAAGAGGCTACCCGGAAATCTTCCGGTTCGGTACTTAACCGTCTTTCCCAGGTTATTCCTAATCTTATTGGCGGTTCTGCAGATTTATCGCCTTCAACCAAAACTTATTTAGAAAATGAGGGAGAGATTCAAAAACAGCAATTTAACGGACGAAATATACGATTTGGAGTTCGAGAACATGGGATGGCCGGTGTTGCCAACGGTATTGCACTGCATGGAGGATTCAGACCCTTTGTTTCAACCTTTCTGGTCTTTTCCGACTATATGCGGCCATCAATTCGCATGGCCGCCATTATGAAGCAGCCGGTGATATTTATTTTCACCCATGATTCGATATACGTAGGCGAGGACGGGCCCACCCATGAGCCCGTTGAGCATTTAGAATCTTTACGTCTCATACCCAATCTGAAAGTGCTGAGACCGGGAGATACAGAAGAGGTTGCAAAAGCCTGGATTGAGACTCTGGAAAATCGGGAAGGGCCCACGGCCCTAATTCTGACCAGACAAGGCGTACCCATGATCAAGGATAAAAAAGAGATTGAAAACTTTTCGAAAGGAGGGTATGTGATAGCAAAGGATGATGAAGAGAAGGTAACCCTCATGGCATCGGGAAGTGAAGTATCCTTGGCATGGGAGGTGCGAGAAGCATTAAAGGAAAAAGGCATATCCTCCAGGTTGATTTCTATCCCTGACCGTAAAACTTTTGCAGAGCAACCGGAAAAGTATAGAGAAGAGGTTCTTGGAGACCCGGGGAAACTTAGGGTTTTGATAGAAG
>CAZTIJ010000096.1:0-5647 GCA_964613365.1 uncultured Clostridiaceae bacterium
GGAAGAACTGGAAGTCGAAACCGAAGTCTGGAAATCTTTTTTTCAGAATGTCCAGAAAGTAATCGCAGGGGGTAGAGGAAAAAGCCTTAATACCTTTAGCTAATGGAGGTGATTATGGATGTCAGCAAAGGATCCGCTGGAAAATGACTTTATTGAAAAGCTCTTAGGGGAAATTCGCTTTTTTCCCGTTAAAAAAGAAATTGAAGAAGAATACAGCAGCCATATTGAAGATAAGGTTCGCTATTTAATCATCGAAGAACGGATGACTCGAAAAGAAGCCCTTTCCTTAGCCATGGAAGAAATGGGGGACCCTCAAGAAATCGGTAAGGCCCTTAATAAAGTTCATAATCCTTTCTTAGGCTGGGCGCTTCTCCTTACTAAAGGACTTTTAATTATTTTTGGAGTTTTCGCTTTTCATTTGCTGATTTCATTTAGTACGGAGTTGCTGTTCCATAGCACTAGGGATATTGGAATTGAGGATGACCTTGTGATTGCAGAGATTACCATTGAGCAGGAAGTACAAATGGACGCTGTTACCTATTATTTTGACCGGGCAGTTATACAGGATGATGGTAAGGCCTTTATTCTTATTGAGGCCGTTTCCTATACGAGAGCCCCAAGAATTCGCGGGTTTTTATTCAACTCCGTTCATGATAACTTAGGAAACACCTATTATGACTTTACTAGAACTTATCGATCACGAATTTTTCGACAAGATTTAGTTCTGCTACTTAGAGATCTTGACGCGGAAGCTGAAGTTCTCACTCTAAAATACGATCGTTACAACCGAGAATTTGAAATAACCCTTCCACTTCCTGAAAGGAGCGAGACCCAATGAATAAAAAAACAAAACTGATTATACAGATCGCTCTACTGGTTATGATAGTGCTTTTTATAATTAACCAACAAGAGCTTTTCTTAACTTCAAAGACTGCCTATCGTCATATGGAAAGGTATATACACTTCGGTCCTGCCACGGAACTATATACTTCTGATAATATCGAAGGTCGTTACATACTTGCAGAATATGACGATTGGATAGCGCTTTTTAACTTTTATCAACGCTACGGATTGTTCTATACACCGGCTTCTATGATAGGGGAGCTTGAAATTGATAAAGAAAAAGATGTCACCTTCCGGGTGGTCAACTACTATTTTTCTGATAATGAAATGCACTTTGTTCTTTGGGCGTATGCAAAGGAACCTATTGCCACACTGGAGGTTCTACGAAGTGATGGCTCGACGTTTCCTCTTGAATCCTTTACGGATCACATTCATTTTGGACATTGGCCTTCTAAGGATCAAACAAGTGCCGGTATCCGCCCTGCTTCATTTCAGGGTTATAATGCAGAGGGCCAGCTGGTTTATGAGGAAGAAATCGAGTAAAATAAAATCACCACCGAAGATGACTTAAGATCATCTTCAGTGGTGATTATTATTTATTTGTATTTGTCGCATATTAAATGATCGTTTATTTCGCTTGCTGCCAACGTCTTTCCACCGCTGACCAATCCACGATATTCCAAAATGCATCCACATAGTCCGGCCGTCGGTTTTGATAGTTTAGATAATAGGCATGTTCCCAAACATCTAATCCCAGAAGTTCAACCTGGCCTTGAGAAATGGGGGCATCCTGATTAGGGGTGCTGGTAATCTTAAGTTTTCCCTGATCCATTACGAGCCAAGCCCAACCGCTTCCGAAACGCTTAAGCGCCGCATCTTTAAACTCTTTCTTAAAGTTTTCCATGGATCCGAAGGCTTCTTCCATGGCCCCTTTAAATTCTTCACTAGGCTTTACTTCTTCCGGGGAAAGAATCGCCCAAAACAACGTATGATTATAGTGGCCACCTCCGTTGTTTCGGACCGCTGTTTGAATATCCTTAGGCAGCTGCCCGATATTTTTAAGCAACTCTTGAATATCCCAGGATTCAAAATCCTTCTGTCCTTCCAATGCTGCATTGAGTTTTTCCACATACCCGTTATGGTGTTTGGTATGATGAATCTCCATGGTTTTTGCATCAATATGGGGCTCGTAAGCATCCACTCCGTCTCTTAATTCCGGTAGTTTGAATTTCATTTTAACATTCCTCCTATAGAATATATTCGATTTTATCTGTTCATCTACAACAGTTTTATCTAGTCTTCTTATAATTAATATCCCGTTGCATAACAAACAGATAATAATTGTTAACCATTAATATTCTACCCGACCTTTTAGATGATAATCATTTTTATTTGATTTTTATTATCTCCAACCTCTATTATTTTCTTGTATTAACTGCAAAAACTCGTATATAAGACTTAATCATTTTTCTAAAATGTACAATTTTTTAGGAGTTCAGAGATATTAAAGGGATTATAACGATCTTTGTGTAATAGTACAGAAATACGGGTATGTTATTAATCAGTGTCATTCTAAAGGGGGACGATTCGATGTGGTGGTATGGAAGATGGGATTCTACGAAGGGCGCCTGGGATATCGACATGAAGACAAGCGAACAGTACCGTAAACGTAAGGAGGGGTCCAAAGCAATAAAGCAGGGGCTTTGGGGCCTGCTGATTACTGCAATAATAGGTTCTGGAGCATCTTTATTAGGAAACAGTTTGGACTTTACAAACGAGAACGTTTTCACTATGCTACTTGGAAGTTTAATGATGATTATAACTTTTGCAGCGGCCGTAATTAGTGTTTTTTTGATACTAATGATCCTCATCGGTATTTATTATTACATCCGATTCTTTAGGTATTCCGACAAAAAACCGGAAAACAAATCTTAGTTTCAGGGCTGAAAGAATCAGCCCTATTTTTATTTGCAAAAATCCACAGCAGCGAGCGCGTAAATCAGTGTCCCCGGCAGCACGTGATTAATATCAAGATGTTCCTTAGCAGAATGGGCACTTTCCAGATTGCCCGGTCCGAATACAATGGTGGGTATTTTTGCATAACTGCTTAACAGTCCTCCATCCGTCCATGCTGGAAAAAATGTAGTATCTGGCCTTCTGTTCAAAATCTTCTCTGTATTATTTCTGACCATGGAAATAATGGGATGATGTAAATCAACTTCCATGGCTTCATGGACATACCCCTTTTTCATTACGCTTTCCTTCACTATGTTAAAGGTGCAATCAAACTCCTCATCCTGTTCTTTGAGCTCGGAAATTATGTTTTTATAATCATCCAGCACTTGATCGTACTTCACTCCCGGTACCCATCTACGGTCAATTTTTAACGTGCATTCCCCCGCAACCGTACTCGGTTGGGTACCCCCTTGAACGGTTCCGTAATTCATCGATGAGGTCCCGATGATAGGGTGAGTTTCTTGCTTAATTTTTGGCACTAATTTTTCTTGGCAACGTTGGATAAAATTTGAAGCCTTTAGAATGGCGTTGATGCCCTCGGACTGTTTCCCGCCGTGTACGGTTTTTCCATGAAATTGAACTTCAAACCATTCCAGTCCCCGATGGGCGACACAAAGATCCAGATTGGTGGGTTCTCCTACGATGGCTGCATCCGCTTTGAGTCCTCTCTCAATTAAATTAATGGTCCCTAAGCTTCCCTCTTCCTCATCAATGACCCCGGCAAATACGACGTCGCCTCTTAACTTAATTCCCGATCTTTTGATAGCTATCATACTGAAAATCATACATGCCAGAGGCCCTTTCATATCCACAACACCCCGTCCATAAAGCTTGTTTTCTTCGATTTTCATGGTGAAGGGCTCCTTCATATCATAGGGGGGTACCGTGTCCGTGTGTCCAGTCAAAAGCAAGGTTTTGCCACCACCCCGGCCTTTTAGTCTTCCGATAATATTGTACCTTCCCTTTTCCACTTCTATCAGCTCAGCATCGATCCCTTCGACCACTAAGCTGTGATGGATGAACTCCGCTATTTCTTTTTCTTGATTTTTCAAGCCGCTATAACTGGGGATCTTCACTAAGGCTTCGATGTAATCAATGATCTCCTGTTCATTAAGAACGGATCGTAATTTTTCAAGCTCCATTTTACTTCCCCCTTTTCTCTTTTTATCAAGGCAGTATTATTTCGGAATCCACATGGACTGACCATTGTCCTTAAATCCGCACTTTTCATAAAATTCCCGGTTACCATCAGTATAGGTAAGAAAAAAATAAGTACCTTTAAATTTTTGCAATAAATTCTCCATCAATTTCTTCGCAATTCCCTCTCCTTGATAAGTGGGTTTTACCACTACATCATAAATTCCTGTGTAAAAGTAATCATCAGAAATCGCCCGGGCGAAACCTACCAGATCCTCTTCATTATAGGCCAAAACATAATAGGAGTTTTGAAAAGCTTTCACTATCACATTTTCCTCCTTATCCCAACCGACACTTTTAAAAACTTCCATTAATGCGCCACTGGAAACCGGTGTATTTATTCGGTATACAATTTTCATGGGTTGCTCCTTTCCGCATTAAGCTAATTTTACCAACTACAATTAGTATTATCCCTTCCCTCTATCAAGTAATTCAATTTTTTGCTGAATAAACCCTTTATTGTAAAGTGTTTTTTATTATCCCGGATTTAATTATTGTCAACCGAAAGCCTTTTAGGATACTTGGGACCGATAAAGAAACTACCTTAAGACTGATTTAAAAAGGGTCTCGGGACGGTTATTCGGATTTCCCATTCCGTCCATAATAAAGACAAATTAAAAGTACTACAATAAAGTCGTCGCAGTTTTCTGCAACTCTTTGGCTGAGCACCTGGCAAATCTTCTTGGAACCTTCGTTTTTCCCGTAGTTTTTCTACTGTCTTTTTATAATTTTACTAGAAAAAATTACTTTCCACATCATCAATTAAGGTTGGATCCGTAAAATCCAAGTTCCCTTGAATTCGTAGAATCTCATCACCCTGTAAAATAAATACATTGTTTCGGCTTCCCCGATACCCGATCCTGTTAACATCCCACAGACTGTATAGGGGATGGTCCCGATGAAAGTCCTGGCCTTCTTCAATCAAAAACCGCTCATAAAGGTATTCAGCAACCTCAGGATTGATCGCTCGATAATAGGAATAGTTGAATATCCCCTCCGGCAAATCCACAGGATATCTCAGTTCATAATGTTTAGGCACTAAAATACTGCTTCGGGTATAATAGCGAAAGTCTCCTGCTTCTCCGTCAAAGTCTCCCCAAGGCCCTCCGGTTAAGAGTGGATACTCTTCCGGCAAAGGACGTTGTACTCTTCCGGTGTCACCAATGACCAAACTTGGGGGGATCAGAAAAATCATGATGATCAAACCTATTCCCATCACCTGAAATACCATATTATCATTTTTCACTCGGTGCTTCTTTTGAACCCTCCGGTTAACAGCAAAGAGTCCAACAAAAGCGATGAACACCAACAGTAATGAAGTAGTTAGGCCCCGGTTTCCTCCGATAGTACCTCCAAGCATTGCCGCCGTATAAATAACCGCTGATAACAAAGGAATTCCCACTAGGAACCATGCCCTTTTCCTTGCTTTTTTAAAGTTTCGATGAACAAAGATTTCCTGTCGCTCCACTTTTTTATACATTTGGTAACGAATCAGAACTAAATAAACCAGGCTTATAACTAAATAAAACCAAAGCCACGGTAACATCACAGTCTGTAATATATTACTATTATTCATCAGATCCTCGGGCAC
>CAZTIJ010000096.1:5657-8394 GCA_964613365.1 uncultured Clostridiaceae bacterium
GAAAATGGGACCAAAGATATGATGTCAGTATAAATATCCCGATAATCATTCCCAACAACCGTTCCTTCCAAATAGAACCGGATAAGAGACGGGCCTCCGTCTCCAAATCCGTCTGGATCGGTTTCGGCCGTTGTTCAGCTTCGCTGTAGAAAAATTGCAAATGACCCTTTCCGTCAATATAATGCCAGCCTGCCGCTTCACATAAATCCCGGTATTCCTTGGCTTCCAGCGGATCCTTTTCCCCTTTGTATTTCGGTATTTCAAATACATCCACTGCAAAGTGTACTTTCTTAGGAGTAGTTTTCTCAAAGGTTGCATAAAGAAGATTGGTCTCCTTTAACATCCATCCCTGAAATGCCATATCTTCAAGATAAACTTCCAAAGACTTATAGTCGATATCTAAAATACTCCATACTAACCGTTTACGCTTCACCGTTTGTCTCATTCCTTTTTCCCCCCTTTAGAATTTGTTCCCCGTCCATTACTAACCTACGTAGTCTTTGGTGTTCTTCCTTTACTACTTCTTTGCCTTTGTCCGTGATTACATAGGTTTTTTTTCGCTCCCCGATGGAGTCGATCTTAATCAATCCCTCTCCGGTAAATTTAGATAGCAGACTATAGAGGGTACCGGCGCCGATTTCCACTCTCCCATGGGTAAATTCATGGACTTTCTGCATGATTCCGTAACCATGATTCGGGGTGTGCAGTATTAATAGGATGTAATACATCGGTTCCGTCAGATTTCTTGCGGGTTCCTTTTTCATGGACTTTCCTCTCCTTCATCGTAGAATTTTCACATCCCATTACAAGTAATTTTTATGTGGCGCCAATATATCGGATCAATATATATTGCCACTCGATATATATCGCTTATCGTTATAGTATCACATAAGTACTATACTGTCAAAATTAAGTATGCTTTCATACTTCTGATTCAATGAAAAAAAGCCCACCTTTTTTATGAGGTAGACCTTTTCTTTAAGAACTCTTCCGAATTATGATAAAAGGTTCAGTTGGTCGAAGGAATGCTAAGCCCCATAGTGGTACCTTTTCCTTCGGTGCTTTTAATAATCCACTCCCCATCGGTTCCATCGATTAAATCTTTGGAAATCAACAAACCAAGTCCGGTGCCTTTTTCATTGTCTGTCCCCGCACTGGATTGGGATTCCTTTCTTTTGATTTTTTCAATCATCTCTTCGCTCATACCGGTGCCGTTATCCTTAACAAGTAATGCTATTTCCTCTTGCTTCTTTTCCGCAGTAAGTACGATTTGTCCGCCTCTTTCTGTGAACTTCAAGGCGTTATTGGTAAAATTTCGAAACACCGTGCTTAACATGTTGTGATCTCCCAATACCACCATTTCTTCCTCCCGGGGAAGGTCAATAATCAGGTCGATCCCTTTTTCCTTTGCTTGAGTTTTAAACATTTCATAGATGTTTTTAAACACGGCATCAACCCGCACTTCCTTTTTTTCAAGTTCCATTGTACCCTGTTGAACATGGGCCCAGTGGAGGAGGTTCTCCAATAGCGTCATACTATTCTGGGAGGCTTCAAAAATTTCTCTTTGAATATCCTTTTCCTCCCTTTCATCGAAAAATTCCGGGTCTTGAAGCATTAATTCAAAAATATTTACCACATTCCCTAAGGAATTTTTTAAATCATGGGCCATGATCCGCATCATTTGATCTTTAATCTGATTAGTCTTTTTCAAGGCTCTTTCCGATTCCAGTAGTCTTTGTTCCGCCAACTTCTGTTCGGTGATGTCAAATACAATACCTTTAACTAAATGAGGACTTCCATCTTCCCTTCGCTTAATAATTACCCCACGGTCATAAAACCATTTGATTTTGCCGGTTCGGGTTATAATTTTATATTCTGTTTCGTAAACCGGTTTTTTCCCTATTAGGTGATCCTTCATATCCTGATACGCTCGGTCTCGATCCTCGGGATGAATCATGTCCACAAAATCCTCAATGGTGAATCGGTCCTTTTCAGGATTGTACTCCAATGCCTTGATTTTCAGAGGATTAGCCATCACACTTCGATTAATCAAGTCCATTTCCCAGTGCCCAAGATTTCCCGCCCAGGGAAACTGCAGTTTTTCCTCTTCCATTTGTTGTTGTTTTAACTCCATCTTTTCCTGTTTTAAGCGTTGTACCTCTTCTTTGCATTGCTGTAACTCTATTTCCAATGGGGCAATTTTCTCTTCTTTTTTCACTATAATGCTCCTTTACTAGTGGGTTAGGTTCTTCTTTCGTGATTGTACTCGCTTATTAATAGTATTCGCGTCGGATTACAAAAATCCTGCAAAATCGGAAAGTTTACATCCAGGGTGAGAATAACCGGAGCACGGAACGCCCTAAGACTCTGGGCCAGGAAGAACCGCTTAGTTCTTTGAATCCGATTTGGTGACACTGCTTTAGAGTTTCAAAAAAATCGAATTTCATATCTTCAAGGGAGGATACCCGGTACATCCACACTCCACACTCAAAGTGTAGGTATAGACTTCGATAATCCATATTAATAGTACCCACCACTCCATACTCATCATCCACTAGAAAAGTTTTCGAGTGGATAAAGCCGGGGGTATACTCGTATATTTTCACCCCGCTATTGATCAACATCCCATAATAGGAACGGGTAACTTTATGAACATACCATTTATCAGGAACATAGGGGGTAATGATCCGTACATCCACGCCGGATTTTGCCGCGCTGGTAATGGCGGTGAGCATTC
>CAZTIJ010000097.1:0-8381 GCA_964613365.1 uncultured Clostridiaceae bacterium
CTCGGTTTCCCCGGGAGTTTTTGATAATAATTCTTAATTATAATTACCCTTTTTCCCCCTTTCTCAATCAATGCCTCCAAAATAAAACGCCTTTCTCCTAAGGAAAAAGACGTTCAAAACCCCATTACATCCCCGAGAGAATGGAAAGGACACCCATACCCATAATCAGACTCATACTGACTCTTTTAAAAAGAGCTTCATTGACCCGATTTCCTATGCGAATGCCCAGAAAGGTACCCAAAATCAGTCCCGGCAACAGATAAAGGGAGTAACTTCCCACCTCTTGGGTAATCAGTCCACTGAGAAAGTAGGTGGGGATGGAAAACAGGTTGATGATCCAAAAGTACAGTGTCAGATTCCCGCGAAAAATCTGTTTTGCCACCCTTTGATTATTTAAAAACAGGACAATGGGTGGACCTCCAAAGGATACACTGCCGTTCAACAGCCCGCTGGCAAGGCCCACGGGAATGAAGGCCGCCTTTTCATTTTTCACCGTAAAATGGTATCCCGTAAGGTTGACCCCCGCCACCAATACAATAATGATTCCCACCATCATCTTCAGGGTATTTTCCTCCAATACCTTCAATAGCTGCACCCCGAAGGGGGTTCCCACCATGCCGAAGATCACCAGCAACAGAATCTTTTTTAACTGTACATGCCGGCGAATACTATAAAGAATCATACTGTTTAGGATCAAACTGTAGATCATCAGTATCGGCACCGCTACCTGCAGGGGAATCATCATACCCAAAAGGGGCAGGGCAATCAGGGAAAAGCCGAAACTGGTGGCCCCCTGGGTCATGGCCGCCGTAAATATGATTAGAATTCCCAGGATAATCTGTCCGGACATTCCTTCCATCAGGATGGTCTCCTCTCTATTTTCCAGGGCTTTTAACAGCCGAGGGATTTCTTTCAATAGTATAGCACAGATCCGGGGACATTTATATTTCTCCCCGGGGTTTACTTTTTCTAATTCTGGATAAATATACCCCAGAACCCTTTTGTCTTTTTTGATTTTCCCTTAGGGAAAACCGATACCAACAAGGAGGAATAATCATGAAGCTCAGCCAACTGATCAACGAACAGGGCCGAAAACAGTCCCCTTATATGGAGGGTCTGGTGAACCATCTTCCCATGGGACAGTTCGCCCTGTATCAGCTTACCAAGGATCTGAACAAAGTGGCGGACTATACCGCCTATTATAATCAGCGCTTTGATGTGGACCCGGTAAGAAAAAAGGATTCCCCCGCCCCCTCCATCCAGGAATGCCTGGGGAACCGGGAGGCCTATGAACCTTGCCTGGACTTAATCCACCGGGAGGTCCGCTCCCGGGGAGCCGATGTCATGATGGAAAAAATTCTGAACGCCTATCCCCTGGGAATGTCCTCCGGTCTTTTCCACGTGACCATCCGACTGGCCTACGGAAAGGAAGCCGCCGCCGAGGAGGAAGCACTGACCGAAGAGATTGCCCGCGCCCTTGCCTATTATGTAACCGCCTACCGGCCGGTGACTCCCTTTTACCGGAAAGTTCCCAAGGAGGCGCTTCATAAAAATATGATTCAGCTGATGGAACACCCCGTTGTGGAAAAAAACCTCTCCCAAAACAGTTCCCTGGGCAAAACCATGAAAGCCCTGTACCAAAGTCCGGAGTATAGGGAGCAGGGATTTTTGATTCAGGGTACCCTTGAGGATAAAGTGCTCGGTCTTTTGGATCTGTGCCTTCCCGCCTTTACCCATACCAAAAGCATTGTGGCCCTGCACTGCATTACCGGCCTTCATGCCCTCCTGGTGCTGAAGGATTCCTTCCGGGATTTTGAAAGAGCCCTGGATATCTATACCACCGCGGTGATCACCCATTTGCTCACCATCGACGGCGTGGCCTTTCCCGAGCCGGATCATGGGCCGGCTTCCCCTTCCTGGTCCGAGCTTCTCCGCCAGGGGGCATCTTCTAAGGATGTGCATACCATAAAGTTTACCTACACCTGTCATGAATTGTTTCACCGGTATCCCCGGCAGGACTTGAAAACCTCCTTGCTTCATCAAATCAACAAATAAGTCCCTCCTTTTGAATTTCATTGACCTTCTATTTCCCGGCGAAATGTCCATAGGAGAAAAAGCCCCATAACCGTTGTGCTACCCGCCAGCAGAAATGCCGGGGTAAAAGAACCGGTGATATCCAACAGCCTCGATCCAAGGAGACTGGTAATGGCCCCGATCCCAAAAGCACTGAACACCAAACCGTAATTCAGGCCTAAATATTTTGTGCCGAAGCCCGAGGCCACCAGCACCGGGAAAAGGGCGAAGGTGGTGGCGTAGCCAACTCCCAAACACAGGGTGCATAAAATAAGCAAGGGAAAGTTGACAGCAACCAGGGGGAGGACAAAGAACACCAGGGCCTGAATGATATATACCGTCAGCATGACCCGAAGGGTCCCATACCGGTCGGACAAATAGCCCACCATAGGACGCCCCAGACCGTTTGTAAGGGCATAGGCGGAAATAGCGGCTGCGGCAATGGTAGGCTCCAACCGCAGTACAATTTCTCCATAGGCGGGGATCAGGCCGATGGCGGTTAACCCTCCGCCGATCACCATGGCCAGGGCCAGCCAGAGAATATAAAACACCTTTGTTTTAAGAAATTCCCCCGGGGGAATGTCCTTTGTCCATTCCTCCGATCCAGTTCCCTTCCGGATCCTCTCTTCCTTTCCTTGGGGAGCGACGTATCCCCGGGGGGGATTTTTAAGTAGTCCGGCGCCGATCAGGGCAACCAGGGCAATGAATAGGGAAAGGATCACAAAGGTTCCGTCGACGCCCCACCAGTTGATCATCAGCCGTTTAAGGGGGGAAAATACCACCGCGGCCAAACCGAAACCCATTACGGCGGTGGACACCGCGAAGCCCGGCCGATCTCCGTACCATTTCCGGGCGGTGGGTGCAATGCAGGCATAGGTAAGACCACAGGCCGTCCCTACCAGGATTCCGTAGGAAAAAACCAGCCACAGAGGATCGGGGAACCATCGAAGGAGCCCCGACAGGGCGTAGCCCACAAAAAATAGCAGGGCTCCCCCAGTGGCCACCCTTCGAGGGCCGATGGTATCTTGAATCCATCCCGCGGGAATCATGGCTATGGAAAATACGATAATCATAATGGTAAAGGGCAGGGTGGCCTGGGCCGCCGTCCAACCCCATTCCATGACCAAGGGAACCACAAAGGAACCCCAGGCATAGCTCATACCTCCCATTAAGGAAAGGAGGAAACCGCCTAAGAGAATCGTCCATCGCCCAGCGATGTCGGAACTGGAAATTGCAGTCTTCATTTGATCACCACCCCTTCCCGGGAACCCGCCATTCATCAAACAACCTTATGGAATCCCTCAACGGAAGCGGGGGATTCTATGTTTTCTAATGATACCCCTTTTTCACCGACAAAAACCGATTACCGGGGGAAATTATCCCATGAAAATAAGCGGTCCCCCGGGACCGCTTATTTGTTGTCTCTACATTTCCATTTCCCTTAGTTTCTGATTGATCCTTTCCGGATCGTATTCCTCATACCCCTGCTTTTCTGCCCATTCCTTTACCTGTTGATGCTGAGGATGTTCAGGATCCTTATAGGCCTTTAAAAATTCCCGGTAACCTTCGGGCCCGCCCAGATTCTCCAGGGGCGCCGCCTCGGCTCCGTCCAGGAGCGAGGGATGATTCTTTCCGTAGGCCTCATCGGTTTTTACATAACCCACAATGAATCGCCACTTTTCTTCGTAGTCATAGACATACTCCAGGGATTGATATTTTTCGAGATAATGGCCGATATGAAGGGACTCGGGCTTTTTGATCTCGGTTTCCAAGTCCCGAAGTCGGGGCTCGTTAAAAGCCTGGGTTTCTTCGGCGGAATCCCCGTGCCTCTTTACCACCGCCTCCCGATTTTCCTTATAGGTTTGATGTTCTATATAGGCTTTTTCATCGTTGGTAATGCGCAGATTTTCCTCGGGCAAATTAAACTCAAAGAGGCTCCCCGCTTCATCCAGGGCCCATCCCCTAAAGTTGGATACCCCTTGGATCACCCGGTGCAGATCCCTGAAAGTAGCCGTAGCGGGAATCATCACCTCCCGCCACATCAACGGATGTACCTCTTGCAACTGTATCGTAATTCGAAATCCTTTCATTATTTATCACCTCATAACCTTCTTCCTTGATTTTATCCTAACATACTTTCCGGAAAGTTTCACGGATCCTTCCTGCTCCCGGGCCTTATTAATTCAAACTTTTCAACAGGGTTTTACTGAATCGATCGTGAAACAACCGTCGATCCCTTCTCAGGGCGCTGATCCCCAGTTGGATCAATCCGGTACCCAGGAATACGAAGACCCCTAGATACAGGAAAGAGACATAGGGATCAGGAATTTCCGCAACTTCCAGCAGGGCCGGGGATCCGGGAAACCATAACAGAAACAGCAAATGACGAAGCATGACCCTGCTCCGGGAAAGATGGTGGCCTTCCCCGGGATAAATATTGATTTTCAACAGGGCCATTCCCGGAGTTTGTTCCCTCCGTATCCAGGTGCCGCCGATAAAATATCCTCCGGCGATAAGGAAAACCAGAAAAAAACTGATCCCTCCCTGCCCCGGATTATTTGCCGGAAGAATATCCAAGAGCTGTCTTACCACGGGATAGAGCCCTAGGATAATCCCCCCATCCACAGCGAAGGCCAGTAATCGTCGGGGCAGGGTTGCCTCTTGGAATTTTCCGGCCCTCGGTTCCTTTTCGATTTCCGGTGTCCATGGTTTCAACAGGGGTGCGATCAAAAATCCCGTTGCGGCCCCGAGGGTGTTCACCATCAGATCGTCCACATTAAAGATCCGGTAGGGCCGGGGATACACCCCGTAAAGCCCCGTCAGCTGGGTAAGCTCAAAAAACAGACTGAGAAGAAAACCCGCCAACAGGGTTTTTAGGAAAGTAACTTGGAAATACTTTCGAAGATACACTCCCAGGGGAAGAAACAACAACAGATTAAAATATACGGTATAGGCCGTGGGCTGGAGCAGGGCCGACGGATAAGTGGCGGGGTTACTAAGGTCAATGCCCGAATATCGTAAAAAGTGCTCTACAAAAACAAAGGGTTCCAGATTATAATGAACCGTGTTTAACCCTTCAACGGATTCCCGGGAGGGCAGAGGAAGGATCACCAAAAAATAGGCCGCCACCAGATACCAAAGAAAAGTATACCCCACTAAGGTTCTTTTCACGGGGACCTGCCCCCGTTTACGGTAATTATAAATGGCATAGGGCAGGGCCGATAATAACAGGATGAGTAACGAGGTGCCTAAACTCATGGCTATGGGGGATAAATATTGTCTGATCATACTCTTGCCTCCGAACTCCCGATTTCCTACGACGGGGTATGGATTGTCTAAACATTATACCACATCTTTTTTCCTTGCCTAAGGTTTTTTCACAGAAAAACCCTCGGTCCGGCGGTCCCCTACGGAGGACTTACTGAACCGAGAGTTTCCCTTCCCATGTATTGTTCTGCGGTACTACCCTATCGGGTTTTGCTGCTTATAGGCCTTTAGCACATGTTTTGCTAGAATCGTTGTGGTCACCGATCCCACACCGCCGGGAACCGGCGTAATCATGGACGCCTTTTCCTTGACCTTTTCAAAATCCACATCCCCCGACATATTACCCTGGTCGTCCACGTTAATGCCTACGTCAATGACCACGGCCCCCGGGGAAACCCAGTCTTCCTTTACCATTTTCGAAACTCCCACTCCCACTACCAGGATTTCTCCGTTCCTGGCAACGGCAGGGGTATCCTTGGTTTTGGAATGGGCTACGGTTACGGTGGCCTTTTGATTTATCAAAAGCATGGCTGCGGGCTTGCCCACCACCATGGAGGATCCGATCACGGAAGCCTCGGCCCCTTTCATTTCCACTCCGTAAAAATCCAGGATTTCCATCACGGCGCTGGGGGTGCAGGGGTTGAATCCCGTAGGATCTCCCTCCGCCATTTTCCCTACGTTTGCAGGACTGAAGCAGTCGATATCCTTTTCCGGGGCAATGATGTTTTTAATCAAGCCTTCATCAATCTGCTTCGGCAGGGGTCTGAAAACCAGAATCCCATTGACGGAAGGATCCCGGTTCAGTTTCTTCAGTGCTTCAATAAATTCCTGCTGGGATATATCCCCCGGAAGCACTACGGAGTCCACGTCGATTCCGATTCTTTCCGCCCGTTTCGTGGCCCCCCGCTCATAGGCAATATCATCGCCCCGTTCTCCTACCCTCAGGGTGGCAAGCTTTGGCTGCCCTCCTTGGGCTTTGATTTGTTCCACTTCCTTGGATAATTCTTCGGTGATCTTGTCTGCAACCGGTTTGCCTTTAATTATTTTTGCCATTACAAAACCCTCCATTGCTCATTTCTTTTTTAGTGAAAAATCCTTCTTCCTTCATTATAGCCCAGCTCCCTTGATTTTAAAACACCGGGAAAACAATTCTTTTTTCCCGGTTCTGTCAAGGGTCCCTTAGGCTTTCTCGATTCTCCGGTGGTTCCGAGGATTGGTTAGGTGCCGCAGTAGGTCACATAAGGTGCGGCCGAAGGATCCGGAGGCTGTTGGTAGGGTCTTTTCTCCTTGGCATTGTCATAGGGGTTTTTCAGCACCTTGAGCAGCCTTTCCATCACGGTGAAATCCTGCTGCTCCACCGCCGCCTTCAGAGCCGACTCCACTTGATGGTTTCTTGGAATGACCCCGGGGTTGGCGGCTTGCATTAAAGCTTTTGCCTCCCCATCCCCTTCCTGTTGCTCCTGCAACCGCGCCTTCCATTGCCTATGCCAGGCTGTAAACTCCGGCGTCCCTGCCATTTCCAAGGATTCCTCCCCGCCATAGGTCAGGGCCACAAAGGTATTGGTAAAATCCGCCCCCTTTTTTTCCATGATCCGAAAAAGGCTTTGGATTAATTTTTGATCTTCCCTGCGGGCCCGGAAAATCCCCAGCTTTTTCCCCGTTGTCCGGAGCCAATAGCCTTCATAGCTCTGGGAAAAACCTCCCAGCTTTTCTTCCAGGATCTTAACCCCCCGGGCTTGATCCCGATGCACCAGAGGAAGCAGGGCCTCGGCAAACCGGGCTACATTCCACTGAGCGATGGAAGGCTGATTTTTATAGGCGTATCGGCCTCCCCCGTCGATGGAGCTGAACACCGTATCGGGATCAAAGGTATCCATAAAGGCGCAGGGCCCGTAGTCGATGGTTTCTCCGCTTAGGGCCATATTGTCGGTATTCATCACCCCGTGAATAAATCCTACCCCTTGCCATTGGGCAATCAGAGAGGCCTGTTTCTCCTGTACCGCCTCAAAGAACGCTACGTACTTCTGGTCTCCGTCGGTTTGATCAAGAATTTCGGGGAAGTGGCGTAAAATCGTGTAGTCCGCTAGGGCTTTGAGCTCCTGAAGGTTTCCGTACCGTCGGAGATACTCAAAGGTTCCCACCCGTATATGACTTTGGGCCACCCGGGTGAGAATCCCCCCCGGAAGCCTTTGTTCCCGTTGGACCTCTTCTCCCGTGGAAACCACGGCCAGGGCCCGGGTGCTTGGGATCCCCAGGGCATCCATGGCTTCACTGATGAGGTACTCCCGAAGCATGGGACCCAGGGTTGCCCGGCCATCCCCCCGGCGGGAAAAGGGGGTGGGACCGGAACCTTTCAGTTGAATATCATAACGTTGCCCCTGGGGAGTGATTTGTTCTCCCAGAAGATGGGCCCGGCCATCTCCCAGCATGGTGAAGTGTCCGAATTGATGGCCGGCATAGGCCTGGGCAATGGGCACCGCCCCTTGGGGAAGTTCATTCCCCGAAAAAACCAAGGCCCCCGGCACCCCTTCCCTTTGACTCAGCCTTAGACCCAGTTTTTTTCCCAGTTCCTGATTATACAAAAGGACCTTCGGATCCTTCACCGAAACGGGATTCACTTTGCGAAACAACCTTTTCGGAAGCTGTTGATAACCGGTCTCTAGGTTCCATCCTTCGATGGGAAAAGAGCCGTCCTTTCTATTATTCTTTTGATCCATAGGAATTCCTCCCTTGTCCTCGGCGGCTAGCGGTCCACGGCCTCCACCCGGATAATATGGCGTACGTTCAGAATGATCTTTCGCTCTCTTTCCGTGGTGATTTCCACAAAATCACTTTTCACATTATTGTCCTGATCCAAAAATGTCCGTAAAAATTCCCCGGGCTCCTGGTCCACGGTATAGACCAGGTCCTCGGTTACGATTCGGGTTTTCATAGGGTCACCTTCTTTCCGTATTGTTCTTTCTTTCCGTACTGTTCTTTTTCCCATCGGTGTTTTTCACAGAAAACACCGAAAACCTACTTTATCATTTCAGTTTATCACG
>CAZTIJ010000098.1:0-6914 GCA_964613365.1 uncultured Clostridiaceae bacterium
TTCCACCGCACTTATTTCTGCTCTATTTTAAAAAAAGAAGTAGATCCACCGTTTCTCATTATTTAATCAGTGCACACAGGATCAATGCAGATAACTGAAAGGAGCTACAACCATGCGTAAAGCAAGAGCCGAAAAACAAAGCCGAAAATTACTTACCCTGTTGGTGCTGCTGATGGGACTTACCCTGTTTATTGCCGGATGCGAAAACGGCACGGCGGATGAAGAGGAACACACCAACGGAGACGCAGTCGATGAAAAGGAAGAGGATCATGAGAACGACGACGAAACCGGCGAAGATGCCGACGAGTCGGAAAACGGCAGTGACAATGGCACCGAAGATAAAGAGGACGATCCGGAAACCTTAGCCAAGGAACTGGGGATTGAAGAGATCGATCAGCGGATGTTTGTTCTGGCCTCGGTTCCCTACCGCGACGACGCCAGCCGGGAGGCGGAGGTTCTTGGAGAGGTTTCCGCCAAAGAACCGGTAACGGTAACCGGAAGAGTGGCCAACGATTGGGTCCGGGTGGACATCGACGGCACCGAGGGATTTTTGCACCCGGTATTTCTATCCGAGGAGGAAATCCGCACCTTTACCTGGGGCAGCGGTGAGATGGAAGAAGAAATGGTAATGCATCCTACCCCCAAGGAGATCGATGCCATCATCAATAAACAGATCGCCCTGGCTCCGGATTTTCACCCGGAAGATCTGGTCCAGCCCGATGTTCCCTGGGCGGAGGTTTCCAACTACCGGTATATGCGCCAGGTAGCCGCCGAGGCTCTGGAGGATCTCTTTGAAGCGGCCGCCGAAGACGGCCATACCCTTCTTGGTCGTACGGGTTACCGAAGCTTTGAGGCCCAGGAAAGCATCTTTATCAATTTCGTCAACAACAACAGCTACGAAGAGGCGAGAACCTTCAGCGCCAAGCCCGGTCAAAGCGAGCACCAGACCGGCCTTGCCATGGACATTACCGCCGCCAGCGTAGGCGGCCGGCTGACCCAGGATCTCGGCAGCACCGAGGAAGGTCAGTGGGTTGGGGAAAACGCCCACAAAAACGGCTTTATCATCCGCTACCCTGAAGGTAAAGAACACATCACCGGCTACATCTACGAGCCCTGGCATCTTCGATACGTGGGTAGGGACCTGGCAACCGAGCTTTATGAGTCCGGCCTTACCATGGAAGAGTACTTTGGCGGCGTGGAGTAACCAATAACTTATGAGAGGGAGATTCCAATGTTTACTAAAAAAATAATTCCCCTGCTGATTTTGCTGCTGATCAGTATGCTGATCATTACCGGATGCAACATCCAGCAAACCGACGACCCTGAAACAGAAGAGCAAAGCGAAGAAGTCAATGATGATGAGAACGCTTCGGCAGAAGATTCCGAGGACGGGGAAAACAGCGGTGTCGAGGCCTCGAAAGAGGAAGAGGAAGAAGAAGTTGAAGAGTTTATGGAGGTCACCATCACCGCCGTGGGCGACGTCATGGTCCACCAAAGCCAACTGGACGGACAGTACGACGCCGAAACCGGCGAGCATGATTTTACCAACAACTTTCAGCACTTAGTCCCCTATTTGAATAACAGCGATGTCAATATGGCCAACCTGGAAACCACCTTTGCCGGACCGGAGCGGGGCTATTCCAGCTTCCCGATGTTCAACACCCCCGATGCCCTGGGGGAAGCCTTACGGGATGCAGGCTTTCAGTATATCAGCACCATCAACAACCACACCTACGATACCGGAGAAGCCGGCTTTTTCAGAACCCTGGAAGTATTGGAAGATCAGGGACTGACTCCCCTTGGCACCCGTAGCGACGAGTCGGAACCCCGGTACGTCGTTAAAGAAGTGAACGGGATTAAGATCGGTATGACCGGCTACACCTATGAAACGGAAAAAATGGGAGATGAAATCTCCTTAAACGGCATCCGGGTCCCCTCCCATATCATGCCGCTGATGAACACCTACCACGATCATTATCAGGAGGAAGACATTGTGGAGATGGAAGGGGTCATCGATCGAATGAAGGACGACGGCGCCGAAGTGATCGTATTTTTCCTTCACTGGGGAAATGAGTATCAGCGGGAGGAAAGCACCTTCCAAACCCGCCTGGCGGAAAAGCTTTCCCAGCGGGGCGTGGATGTGATCTTCGGCAGCCACCCCCACGTGGTGCAGCCGGTGGATATCATTGATTCCGATGGCCATGAAACCCTGGTGGTGTACTCCATGGGCAACCTGATTTCCAATCAGCGGGAGGAGACCCTTCGAAACTATACTTCCAACGCCCAATACACCGAAGACGGGCTGATGGTCCACGCCACTTTCCAAAAGAGCTCTCTGACCGAGGAGATTGAACGAACCAAAGTGAAATACACGCCGCTATGGGTCCACCGCTACTCCGACGGCGGCGGCTTCGGCTATGAGGTCCTTCCCGTGGCGGAGACGATCCATGACTTTGAAGCCTTCGGCATCCAGTCAGAATCCCTGCAGAACCGCCTTCGCCGTTCCTTAGAGCGAACCGAGGAAGCCGTGCTGAAGTATCACGATACATTTATTTTAAACGACGGAAATTTCGAGGAATAAACACACCAAAGAAACCAAAGGGGACGGAGGTATTCGGGCTATATTATAAACCGAATACCTCCGTCCCCTTTGGTTTTTATATACAGTTCAAGCCACTATTTTTTTTATAATGGGGATTTTGGGTTATAGGAACAATATCAATATTTTGACATGAATATTTTTTGCCGCGCCTTGTTAAAAAAATATCAATAGAAAGGAGGGAAATTCATGCAAAGAAAATTTTTGGCGATTTTACTGTTGGCTGGGGCCAGCATTCTTTTACTGGTGCTTCTGGTGCCCGGTCCCGAAGGGGTGGACGACATCCTCCCTGCCGAGCATTGGGCCGAGGAATACCCCGATCAGTACGAAAGCTATTTGCTGAACTTGGAAATGGAACGGACCACCTTCGGCGGTTCCGAGCCCTATCAGTATCCGGAAGAGTATCCTTTCCTGACCACCCTGTATGCGGGAAACGCCTTCGGGGAAGATTATCGCCGCTCCCGGGGGCACCCCTACGCCTTAGAGGACGTAATCCGCACTTCCAGACCGAAGCCCGGAGCCAGCTGTTTAAGCTGTAAAAGCGCGGACTATGTGGGTATGCTCAATGACCACGGTTCCGAGGCCGCCGCAATGGACTTTGACGAAATGGCGGAAGTAGCGGTAAATCCCGTAAGCTGTTTTGACTGTCACGGTAACGAACCGGGCACCCCCCAGGTTACCAGAACCCATCTGAACGATGCCTTAGAGGATATCGAAGAGGACATCGCCATGGGGAACCTGGTATGCGGTCAGTGTCACATCGAATATTACCTTCACGATGACACCAAGGAAGTGGTGGTACCCTGGGATCGGGGCTACGATGCCTGGTCCGTGGAGGAGGAAACCTTAGCCCGGGGTCATGTGGACTGGGTTCATCCCCAAACCGGGGCGGAGCTCATCAAGGTACAGCATCCCGAGTTTGAAACCTACATGGGCAGTGTCCATGACCATGCGGGGGTAACCTGTGTGGACTGCCATATGCCGGAGCAGGAAAACGAAGAAGGGGAGACCTACCATTCCCACCATTGGACCAGTCCCCTAAAACATGTGGAGGCTTCCTGTCTCGGATGCCATCAGGAATCGGAGGAAGAATTGATTGAAAATGCCGAGGCGGTGCAACGGGAGGTTTATGAAACAACCAACGAAGCGGCGGAAATGCTCAAGGAGTTTATCGAAGCCTTTGAAAGCGCCCAAAATAACGACGAACTCTCCGACGATGTCATTGCCCAGGCCAGAGAGTACCATCAACGGGCCATGTGGCGATGGGACTTTGTCTTTGTGGAAAACGGCACCGGTTTCCATAACTCGGGATTTGCCTTGGAAATCCTGGAAGAATCCATGGATTATACCCGACAGGGAATGTCCCTTATTCAAAATCCTTAACTAGGAGGCTGTCAAATCAATGAAGGACAATAAACCGTCACAACCATCCCGGTTCAAAAAAATATATCACACCCTGCACTCCATGAAATTCGGAATGGTCCTCCTACTGATCATCGGCCTATTGTCAATTATAGGGACGATCCTACCCCAGGACCGTCCCTTATCCTTTTACCAAGAGGCCTACCATCCATTCCTTTATGGAATCATCGAAACCTTCCAATTACAACAGGTTTATACTTCCTGGTGGTTCCTTTTTCTCATTGCCCTGTTGTCGGTTAACCTACTGCTATGCAGTATTCTCCGTTTGCCGAAGCTTGTAAAGAAAATGAAAGAGCAACCTCACATCCCCACTTCGGAAAAGCGCAATCCTTTACTGGTTTTGGATGCAAATCCGCCGAAAAATCCCGGGGATGTTTTCAAAAAAACCGGATTTCGGGCCCCGGTAAAATTAGCCCATGACCGACGGGAGATTTATTACCAAAAAAAACATGCCTTCGGACATTTGGGTTCCTGGTTTACCCATGTGGGACTGCTGACGGTTTTCATTTCCTATCTCTTCGGACAGGTAGCGGGATTTGAAACCTTCTTTTACGGGGTCCCCGGCGTTCGCGGGGAGATTGAACATACCAACTTGGAACTGGCCATAGAGGGTTTTTCCATCGATTATCGGGAGGACAACAGCATTCACCAGTACACCAGTGATTTACGGGTCTACTCCCGAGAAAGTGACCGTCTGATTAAGGAGGGCGTATCCAAAGTAAACGATCCTTTGCGGGTGGAGGGGCTTTCCATTTACCAAAACGGTACCGGCTGGGCCGTGGACCTGAACTTATATAAAGAGGGCGAGATTCTTCGGGATTTGACCCTCTACGAAGGGGAAATCCACGTGGATGATGACCAGCGGATCGCCATCCAGTTTTACGACTTTTTCCCGGATTTGGTCCGTCACCGGGGCATGCCCCGAAGCCAAAGTCCCTTCCCCGCTAACCCCCATATGCTTTATGTCCTCTATTATGAAGGTTTTCGAGCGGATATGAATGTGGTGGGCATGGGAGAGGAGATCCGCTATGAGGAGTACGCCTTCTCTGTGGAGGATCCCCGACATTTTACCTATCTGCAGATTGTCCGGGACCCCGGGATCCCCGGCGCCTTGGCCGGCGGCCTTCTCCTCACCCTGGGCATATTTTTGGCCTTTTATCTTCATCCCAAAGCTTTGATGGTGGAAAGAACCCCCGACGGAGCCCTACGTATATGGGCAAAGGCTCCCAAAGGAGCACTGATTTTTCAAAAACAAATAAAAACAGCCTTAAAGGAGGGATCCCCTTGGGAATAGAACAAAGTCTACGACTTGAAACCGGCCTGTTTCATTTTTCACTGCTACTGTACCTGGTTTCCATGGGACTATACCTGGTGTTTTTCATCGGGAAAAAGGAGGTTGCGGGAACCTACGGCTCCTATGTCATCAAAGGAGGTTTTATTCTGCATACCTTAGCACTGCTGGTACGCTGGATCGCCGCGGGAAGAATTCCCCTTTCCAATCAGTATGAATTTGCCACGGCTTTTGCCTGGGGCATCGTCCTATGTTTTATGATCTTTGAGACGAAATTCGGCTACAAAGCCATGGGCACCTTCGTAATTCCCATCGCCTTTTTGATCATGGGCTATGCGGCGATGCAGTCCAAGGACATACGCCCTTTAATGCCCGCCCTGCAAAGCAACTGGCTGTCCCTTCATGTGGGCACGGCGGTCATCGGATACGGCGCCTTCGGTGTGGCCGCCGGGGTCTCCCTGATGTTTCTATTACGCAATCACTTCAGCGCCAATCCCTTTGTCAAAAAACATCTGCCCGATGGCGATACCCTGGACCTAATCAGTTATCGAGCCATCGCCCTGGGCTTTTTCTTCCTGACCCTGGTGATTGTAACCGGCGCCATTTGGGCGGAACAGGCCTGGGGTAGGTACTGGGCCTGGGATCCCAAAGAAACCTGGTCCCTGATCACTTGGATTATTTACGCCGTTTACCTCCATGCCAGGATTATCCGAGGTTGGCAGGGGAAAAAAGCGACCCTGTTCAGCGTCATCGGATTTGTCTGCGTTTTGTTTACCTATATCGGTGTGAACACGTGGCTTCCCAGCATTCATAGTTATGCCCTTGTTCTACCGTTATAACAAGGACCGGCACAAAGGTTTTCCGAAGGCAGGAGGTGCCAAAAATCTCCTATCTTTGATCCTAAGGGGTTCAATCTTTTGTTTTAACGGGGTGTTAAGAAGTGATTGCCGTGGGTATATATGACTACCGAAAAGATTCCATATATTTGTAATAATTGTTATGTAACTACAGAAAGAAGGTGCGATTATGTCCAAAGAAATTACCCACGCGTCCCTAAAAAGGTTTAACGGTATCATGGGGTTTTTACACTTGATTCAAGGCCTGTTAATGTTGGGATTCGCCCTATTTATTGAACGGATTGCAGAGTTTCGCATACCCATCTGGTCCTACTTTTTAACCTTTGATGAAACCCAAATGCGTTTGGTTACGGATCCCAACCAGCTAGGGGAAGCCCCCTTCGGCGTTATGGTTTCCATGTTTTTATTTTTATCGGCAGCGGCCCATTTCATTATCATCAGCCCTTGGGGAAACCCCATTTACAACCGGGATTTAGACCGGGGAATCAACCGCTTTCGCTGGTACGAATACGCTCTTAGCTCCTCTTTGATGATCGTTTTGATTGCCATGCTTTTCGGCGTCTACGGCATCGGAGCCCTTTTATTGATTGTTGCCGCCAATGCTTCCATGAACCTTTTCGGACTGGATATGGAGGAGATCAACCAATACACGGAAAAAACCAATTGGAAGCCCTTTATCTTCGGCAGTTTCGCCGGCATCGTTCCCTGGATCGTAATTGTTTTATACGGTCTTGGCAATGCCAAT
>CAZTIJ010000098.1:6924-8314 GCA_964613365.1 uncultured Clostridiaceae bacterium
GCCGAGGTGCCTTGGTTTGTTTACGCCTTAGTGGGAACCTATTTCGTATTTTTCAATTTGTTCCCAATCAATATGGTCCTGCAGTACAAAAAGGTGGGGAAATGGAAAAACTACCTTTACGGAGAAAGGGGCTACATTGTACTCAGTCTTGTGGCCAAATCCGTACTGGCGTGGATTGCCTTTGCCGGGGTCATGCAACCATAAAATAAAACCTTAGCGTGACAGCAGGAGGGAGTTTTTGTCACGCTCTTAAGTATTCTTAGCGCTTCAAAAACTCCCTCCCTTTTCAAAGGCCACCTCCGCCACCACTCCGTAGTGATCGCTGGGGGCCAGCTGATTTTCCGGAGAAACCTCGGTGCCGAAGATTTCCACGGACTTTAGGGTCTTATGCACCCAGTTATCCATAATGTAAATCCGGTCCATCACCGATGGCAGATAAAAAGTGTTCTTCCCCTTCCACCGAGGATTGTTGACACAGTCCAAAGTCGCCCTCAGGGGCAAATCATTCAACACCGAATAAGCGCTGGAAAGCTCATCCCAAAGAGGGTTGGACTCATGGCCCTTTAGGGTCTGCTCCCCGGTAAGATACCGGTGACCGCTGGAATGGATCCCTCCATTAAAGTCTCCTAGCATAATAATATAATCCCACCGATCTTTTTCCCGAATCAAATAGTTGTTGATTGCAATAAGCTGGTCCTCCTGGGCCTTCGGAGACTCCGAGGGCAAATGCAGATTGATAAGGGAAAACCGGGCTCTTCCCACCCGAAACTCCACCTTTAGAGCCCGACTATGCTGATACTCCCGGTGATCATGGAGAAAAACACAGTCCTCTAAGGGGTATCGACTGAGTATGGCCAGCCCTTCGTCCTCGGTTTCATATTTTCTATAGACACGGTAGGGATAATCCGTTGTTTTTTCCAGAACCTCCTGAAAAAACCGGGTGGTAACTTCCTGCAGGCCGATGATATCCGCATTCACCCTGTTGATTTCTCTGCTCAGTTGATCAAAACGACCTCCGATCCCTTTGTTCTCATTCCACACATTATAAGTAGCAATTTTCATAAACCACCGCATCCCTTCCTAAGATAAGTGTTTATAAGACTATAATACCCTTATTTTTCACCAGTCCCCGGCCGGTATTCCCCAGTAGCCAGGCGATGTCCCTTTGTTACTCCCTATCCGCCTGACGGTGCCTGTTTACCGGCTTAGTACCTCAATAATTTTATTCGTCGTGACAATCGCAAGCAGCAATGAGAGTAGTCCCGCAACTACACTGCCGACGAGAACCCCGACGGATGAATCAAAACCGATATTCATAAAAATTATAATTCTCACGTATACGAAGAAGAATATGGCGATCAATAAATAATGGACAAATTTTTTCATCTTC
>CAZTIJ010000099.1:0-8222 GCA_964613365.1 uncultured Clostridiaceae bacterium
CTTCGATATCATCCAGGGGGGAGATGATCTGATCCCGATCCCACTGAAGGGTCTCGAGGGTATCGCTGAGGGTTTTCTTGTCAAAAATTGTTTCCAAACTGTCGAGCCAGGTATTTACTATGGTGCCTTTCAATATAACAACCTCCTTTGGGGTATCGAGAAACATTCTGCATGAATAAAATTATAGCATAGATTTCCCAAAAACGAAGGGTTTATCGGTTTTTTCTTTAGAAAAATATGATATAATGATGAATAATTCATCCTTCCAAATTCAAAAGGAAAGGAGCCCTGGAATGCCTACGTCAACCTTTCAACTACTGAGTATTTTGTTGGTCCTGTTTATGTTGATCACCCCGGTGATTGTGGTATACCTGGTGTTAAACCATTTCGGGAAAAAACAGGGAATCAAAAAAAATTCCGTGGAGGAAGAATACTTAATCAATAAGGTCCTTGAACTGGAAGAGCGAATCCGTTATCTAGAGGAGTTGCAAACACCGAAAAGTTTTGATGAAACCATGGAAGAGTATAACACCATGGAAGAGTACGAAACATAGAAAAATATCATAAGGCAGGTGGGAAAAATGAACAAGGAGAAACAAAAGGTGATCTTTAGCGGAGCCCAACCCACGGGAAGTCTAACCCTGGGAAATTATATCGGGGCGGTGAGCAATTGGAAAAAGCTGCAGGAGGAGTACGATTCCTTTTTTTCCATTGTGGACTTACATTCCCTGACCGTACGCCAGGATCCGAAGGCGTTTTACAACACTTCATTGTCCTTTTTTGCTCAGTACTTAGCGGCGGGTTTGGATCCGGAAAAAAATACGATCTTTTTTCAATCCCAGGTCAAGGAACACTCGGAGCTGGCCTGGATCTTAAGCTGTAATACCTATTTAGGGGAACTGAACCGAATGACCCAGTTCAAGGAAAAATCGGAAAAACATAGAAACAATATCAACGCCGGGCTGTTTACGTATCCTGTGCTCCAGGCAGCGGATATTTTATTATACGATACCCATCTGGTACCCGTAGGGGAAGACCAAAAGCAACACTTGGAATTATCCCGGGACATTGCCCTGCGGTTTAACAATTACTACGGCGAGACCTTTGAAGTGCCCGAGGTGTTTATTCCTGAAGCGGGGGCGAGAATTATGAGTTTGCAGGAACCGGAGAAGAAAATGTCCAAGTCCGACGAAAATCAACAGGGAACCATCTTTTTAATGGATGAGGACAAGGTGATTGAAAAGAAAATCAAACGGGCGGTGACCGACAGTGAAAATGAAATCAACTACCGGGACGAACAGCCTGGGGTGAAAAACCTGATCAACATCTACGCCACATTGGAAGGGATCTCCATTGAAGCGGCAATGAGCCACTTTGAGGGCGGTGGTTACGGTAAGTTGAAAAAAGATGTGGCGGAGGTCACGGTAAGTCATATGCAGCCCTTTAAAAAAGAGTATAAACGATATATGGAAAATCCGGATTATCTGTTGGAGGTATCGAAAAACGGAGCAGATAAGGCTCGCATGCGGGCAGAAACTACGATGAAACGGGTGAAGGACCGATTGGGACTGATTCCCTAGGCGGTGATCGGCGGACGGAAAGGGAGGAGTGGATACGATGAAAGAACATAAGTGGATTGTCATGGGTATTTTCGCCTTAGTGGGGCTTTCCATCGGCTTACTGTTCTCCATTGAAGATCCTTCGGCGGCGGAAGAAAACCAGGAGGAAAGGGCTTATGAACAGGAGATCGAAGAATTGACATCGGTAAATGACAACCTTCGACAGCGGATTCAAGAGGTCCAAGAAGAAGTGGAAAACCTGGAAACCGACCTTCCCGCGGAAAACGTGGCCCTCACCACTTTGCGACAGGAAATCCGTACTTTTGAAATGCTGGCGGGAAGACCGGATGTCACGGGACCCGGGGTTGAAATTATTCTCAGCAGCAGCAATGATGAGAACATTGCCATGATCGTGGATTATAAAAAGTATTTGATCAATCTGATCAATGAACTGCGGGTTTTCGGCGGAGAAGCCATTGAAATTAACGGTCACCGTATCGTGGATCGGACAGAGGTGACCCTGGCAGGGAATCACATCAATGTAAACAGTACACCGATCGCCCCTCCCTATGAGATCAAAAGCATCGGCAACCTTCGGGAGCTGGAGCAGTATGTGGAGTACGGCACGTTTATTTTTGATATGATGGAAGAGGACGGAGTGGTGGCGGAAATCAACTTTCATGAAGAGATGGTCATCCAGGGCTTTCGTGGAGAAAAACCCTTCCGATACTTTGAAATGGCCGAGTAAAGGGAAGGGTTTTAATTTTTCAGGAACTTATGAAAGATCAGTTTGATGGGTAAATAGGAGATCACCACAACCAAGGACCACAGAACAAAGGAGAAAAAGCTTAAGGAACGGGCCCGGGCAACCAGCAAAAATGCGGCTACCACCAGGGACAGTAAATAGGTATCATGGGTTTTCAGGCTTTCAATAAATTTTCGTTTCACCAGGATTCGATCCATGAGGGAGAAAATCAAAAAAGTACGAACCCATTCAAATATTAAATACAGACCGGTGGTTAACAGGTCCATGAATATCACCTCGATCGGGAAAATTTGATATTACCAATGTACTACAGCGAAAAGGAAAAATCAAGACAGAAAAGCGGCACCCTTAAGGGATAGGCAAAAGAATATAACAAGAAAATAAAAGAACTCCCGGGGAATGGTAGTCCCCGGGAGTTTTTTATGTCTGCGTTAATACAGATAACAAAAGCCGATGGCCTTCGGGCCTAAATGGGCGCCGATCACAGGACCGATGGTTTCAATACCTATGGTCAGTTCCGGATGTTTTTCCTGAAGCTTTTCCCTCAGGCGCTCCGCTTCCTCATCGGCGTTGATATGACAGATGGATAGATGGGTGGGACGCTCTATAATCATGGAAACCATTTTATCCAGGGCCTTCTTTTTACCCCGGACTTTATCAATGGGGCGAAGGAGCCCCTCCTCTAAAGTGATGATCGGTTTAATGTTAAAGACCGAGCCCAAGGCTGCCTGGGAACCGGAAAGTCGGCCGCCTTTTTTTAGAAAGTTCAAGGTGCCTACGGTTACATAAACCTTTGCCCGCTTTTTCTGGGCTTCTATGGTTTTTACAATATCCTCCCGATCATGGCCCTCCTCAACCAATTGCCTTGCGATTCTTACTAAATGTTGCAAATTCGCCACGGCGGAAAGGGAGTCGACGACGGAAATTTTCTCCGGAGCCACCATTTCCGCGGCGGAACAGGCACTGCTATAGGTCCCGCTGAGCTTTGAGGAAAGGGTCAGGACTATGATTTCTCCATCGGGGTTCTTCTGGAAGATCCCCTCAAAGGTTTGGATAAAGTCTCCGGCGGAGGGCTGGGAGGTGGAGGGAAAGCCCTTGGACCGTTCCAAGCGGTTATAAAAGTCGTCGAACTCTCCGGGCAGTCCTTCGGGGTTGGTCTCTCCTTCAAAGTTTATGTATAGGGGAACCCGATGAATTTTCTGGTTTTTCAGATAGGAAGAGGGGATGTAGGCGGTACTGTCGGTTACGATGGTAATAGGCTTCATGGTCAACACTCCGTTCTTTATATTTATCCTTGGATTAAAGTATAAGTATATCATAGCAGGAAATCCCTAAAAAGCAAAGAATTATCGACATTTCCCGAAGAAAACCGGGAAGAATCCATTGCCAAACCCCGATAAAGAATGTTATAATTTCCATAGAAATTGAATATCCTTGTTAGGTGAGGCTACTATATGAACACAGTCTACTGCTCAGAAATGTGGAGACACGCCAATGAGTATAACAGGCACTACCGGATTAAGGTTTTGCTTAATGTAGATGAGGGAGAACCTCTACGTCATATAGTGTCAAAGCTCAATGAATGCAGGAAGGCCATTTAAATGGATATTTAAGGACCTTCTTCTTCTGATGAAAGAAAAGAGGTCCTTTTCTTATTTTACCAAGGAAAGGGGAGGGTAAAGTGGACCCGGTAGACAAACCGAAAACCAACGGAATGCTGTTTAAGATACGAAGAGGAGCCATCGATACCCTTGTCAAAAGGGGTGAAATAAGGAGGAAGAGTTATGACTGTGGAAGAATACAAAGACTTACTGAAAGAACTGATAGAAGCCCTGGATCATCAAGATAAACCAAGACTGAAGGAATTGTTTGATGAACTTCATTCCTATGATAAAGCCCAATTCTTAATGGATTTGACTCCGGAGCAGCGAAAGATGTTCGAACATTTTTCCGATGAGGATTTGGCGGAAATTTTGGAGGAGCTGGAGTACCAAGAACAAAGAGTATTAATTGAGGAATTGGGTATTAAGCGGACCGCAGAAATTCTGGAAGAAATGTCCAGAGACGATGCGGCGGATTTACTTGGAGAACTGGAAGATAAGGAAACGGCAAAAATCTTTGCCCTGATGGATGACCAGGAAGAAGTGGATATCCGGAAACTGATGCAGTACGATGAGGACACCGCCGGAGGCCTGATGACCGATGAGTTCATCACCATACCCGATACCTATACCGCAGAAGATATTTTAACGAAACTTCGGAATTTAGCACCGAAGGCGGAAACCGCATATTATTTATACGTGATCGATGCACATTTGAATCTTCGGGGGGTTCTTTCCCTTCGGGAACTGATTGTGGCGGAACCGGAAACCAAAGTGGAAGAGATCATGTCGGAACGGGTGGTTTCCGTACCCGTAGAGGTGGATCAGGAAGAGGTTGCGGAAATCATGGAAAAGTATGACTTTCTCGCCCTTCCCGTGGTAAAAGATGAAAAAATTGTAGGAATCATAACGATAGATGATGTGATCGATGTCCTTCAGGAGGAGACCTCCGAGGATATTTATCGTCTGGGTGGTCTGTCGGGAAGTGAAGCGGAGCTTCGAGAAACCAGTACCAGTGCTTTTCAATCCGCCAAAAAACGAATTCCATGGTTAGCGGGGTTGTTGCTGGTAGGAATTATGGCAGGAACCATTATTGAACAGTTTGAAGCAACATTAGAAGCGGTAGCGGTCCTTGCCGTATTTATTCCTATGATGACCGGGATGGCTGGTAACACCGGAACCCAGTCCCTGACCGTGGTGGTTCGAGGACTGACCCTGGGAGAATTTGAAGGGAAAGGGATTCTCCAAGTGATCCGTCGGGAAGCGGGGGTCGGTCTGTTCATCGGTATTGCCAACGGCATTGTGATCAGCCTTATTGCCATGGTTTGGCAAGGCAGTCCCATGCTGGGGATCGTAATTGGGATATCGTTATTGATTACATTATTTGTGGCAACCTTGGCGGGTACGTTGGTTCCCCTGATCATGGACAAACTGAAAATTGACCCCGCCGTGGCTTCAGGCCCCTTTATTACTACGGTGAATGACCTGATTGGGCTGACGATTTATTTTTCCATCGCCACCTATTTTATGGAACAATTAATGTAGAGAGATTCCCTGATAACTGAGGAGAAAAGGAGGGAGTAACATGACCATCGAGCGATATGACAGTTTACTTGAAGAGCTGATTGGGGCCTTGGACGCCAAGGATAAAAATAAATTAAAGGAACTGTTTGATGAGCTGCATTCCTATGATAAAGCTCAATTTTTAATGGACTTAACCCCGGAGCAGAGGGAAATGTTTCGTCATTTTTCCGATGAGGAATTAGCGGAGATACTAGAGGAATTGGAATATGAAGATCAGAAAGTACTTATTGAGGAGCTGGGGTTCACAAGAACCGCCGGTATACTTGAAGAAATGTCTTCCGACGATGCGGTGGACCTATTAGGGGAATTAGAGGAAGAGGAAAAACTGGAAATATTTCAACTAATGGATGATAAAGAAGAGATTGATATCAAAAAGCTGATGCAATACCCGGAGGACTCCGCCGGGGGACTGATGACCGATGAATTTATTACCATACCCCATACTTTCACCACTGATGATACCCTGAGAAAAATACGGGAAATTGCCCCCGATGCGGAGACGGCATATTATCTTTATGTGGTGGATGAAAGGAAAAACCTTCGGGGGGTACTGTCCCTGAGGGAACTGATTATTTCCCCGCCGGACACAAAAGTGGAGGAGATCATGTTTGAACGGGTGGTTTCCGTGCCGGCGGATATGGACCAGGAGGAAGTGGCGGAAATCATGGAAAAGTATGACTTTCTTGCCCTCCCCGTGGTACAGGACAATAAAGTAATGGGGATCATCACCATTGATGACGTGGTGGATGTATTACAGGACGAAGCTTCAGAGGACATTTATAAGCTCGGTGGTTTCTCCGGTAGCGATCAGGATTTCAAAGAGGTCGGCACCAGTGTTTTCAAATCGGCCCAACGACGGATACCCTGGCTGGTGTTGTTGCTGTTTTTAGGACTATTGGCAGGGAACATCATCGGACAGTTTGAAGATACCCTGGAAAACGTAGCCATACTTGCGGTATTCATTCCCATGATCGCGGATATGGCAGGGAATACCGGAACCCAGTCCCTTGCCGTAGTGGTGCGGGGACTTACATTGGGAGAGTATGAAGAAAAAGGGGTATTCCCGGTGATTCGCAGAGAGGCCGGTGCGGGGATCATAATCGGTCTGGTAAACGGACTGTTAATCAGTGTCATCGCCACCTTCTGGCAGGGGAATGCCATGCTGGGTATGGTAATCGGACTGTCTTTGTTGATTACTTTGTTTGTGGCCACATTATCAGGGACCATCATTCCTCTGATTATGAATAAGTTGAACATTGACCCGGCTGTAGCTTCCGGACCTTTTATTACCACCGTCAACGATATGATCGGTTTAACGATTTACTTTACCATTGCCACTTATTTTATGGAGCATTTAGTATAAAGGAGGAGAGAAAAGTTATGAGGAATATACAGACTATCGCTCCGAAGGATTTCCGGGGGGCGGTGCGACAAAGGAAATGGACAAAACCCACCGCCGGGGTTTGCCCCGGGTATGCCCAGGGAAACCTGGTGATCCTCCCCAAGGAAGCCGCCCTGGAGTTTATGATCTTTGCCCAGCGAAACCCCAAGGCCTGTCCGGTAATTGATGTACTGGAAGCGGGAGCAATTGAGGCAACCAGTGGAAAAGGCTCCGACATTCGTCGGGATATCCCCGGTTACCGGGTTTATGAAAAGGGGAAAGGATACCGGGAAGTGGATTCCATTGAAGCTTTGTGGCGGGAGGACTTCGTCTCCTTTATATTGGGGTGCTCCTTCACCTTCGAATCGGAACTGATCAAACAGGGAATCCCGATGAAGCACATCGACCTGGGGAAAAACGTATCCATGTATCAAACCAATATTCCCTGCAAAGCCGCAGGCAGTCTTTCGGGGGAGATGGTGGTCAGTATGCGGCCCATAAAAAGCCACCAAATTCCCAAGGCCGTGGAGATCTCCGCAAGGTACCCGGCGGTTCACGGTAGCCCGGTGCATATCGGAAATCCCGAGGCCATCGGGATCAAGGACTTAAGCCGACCGGATTATGGAGAGGCGGTACCCATAGAAGATGATGAAATACCGGTATTCTGGCCCTGCGGTGTGACCCCCCAATGGGTGCTTCAACACTCGGGGGTGGATTTTTTCATTACCCATACCCCGGGGCATATGTTTGTTACGGATATCAAAAATGAGGATTTAGCCTATTAAGAACAACATGAAAAAAGCTCATTTCCTAGGGAAGTCGGAAATGAGCTTTAATAAATTGTTGAAACTCCCGATCCAGGGGAGAAGAGGTGCGGTTTTTATGATAGACAAAGTAAAAGTGACGGAAGAAATTCAAATTTTTAATACGAAAGGCCTTTAACAGGCCGTAGCGGATTTCATCGGTGACGGCGTATTTCGATAAAAAGGAAAGCCCTAAGCCTCGACGAACACATTGCTTAATCGCTTCGGTATTTTCAATGAAGGCCACGGTTTTCAGGGATCCCAGGGATAGGTCCTGTTGTTGCAACGCCTCCTCCACCAGTTGACGACTGCCGGAGCCTTCCTCCCGGAAAATATAGGGGTGCTCCAGGGCCACGGAGAGATCCACCTCCTCGGGCCAGGTACTAAAGGGCTCGGTATTGGGAGTGACCAATAGTATTTCATCCTCCACAAGCTGGAGGTACTCCAATTGTTTATGGAAGCTCTTGGCCCCGACGAAACCGAAATCGATGGATCCTTTCAGGATCCCTTCCACCACTTCCTTGGAAT
>CAZTIJ010000100.1:0-8072 GCA_964613365.1 uncultured Clostridiaceae bacterium
CGCCCAGAGATGCCATAATGTAGTGATTGTCAATGAGGATCTTTACTTCCTTGGTTGGGCCCAACAAATTGGCCTCTTGCTCCTCTAGAGCTTTTGTGATGATTTCAATACGATTGGGAAGTCGCGTAAGGGCACCTCCGGTTCCAATAATGTATTGAATATTCGACAGATCCTTACCTTCCGCCACCGTGGTCTTTCCACTGGCTCCATATAAATTGCGAAGCTTACCGGCATGACGATTAAGAGAAACTTTAACCGCCTCTAAAGCTAACCGCTCCACAAAGTCCTTTTCATGTTCCGACTGGGGAATCGGTTTATGTTGCTTCATAACCGTATAAAGATCATAGGAAGTATTTTTCTCTAAGGTCTCGGCACCGATGAGTTGAACAATATTTTCCATGTTAACAAAAACCCCAAGGTCACCCTCCACTGTTCGCTTGGCCACAGGTTCCGGACTGATTAAAATCCGGTTAATCTCTTCACTTCCTTCTGTGACGGAATGAAGATCAGTGGTTGCTCCGCCCACGTCAAAGGTAACCAGGTCTCCTAATACTTCCTTCAATAGCTTTGAGGCCTGCATTACTGCTCCGGGGGTGGGGATTATGGGCCCATTGATCATTTCTTTAACTCGGTGCATGCCCGGTGCATGAATGATATGTTCCTCGAATACATCTTGAATAACTGCCCTTGTGGGCTCTACATTGAGTTCGTCAATTTTTGGATAAACATTTTCCACGCAGAATACGTTGGATTGATTTTTTTCACGGAAAATTTCTTGAATCTCTTCTGTGTTTTCAACATTACCCGCATAGATAATGGGGACATTTAATTTGAGATCCGCGATCTTTTCAGCATTCTCTATAGCAGTGGCTCTTTCCCCATAATCCACGCCACCGGCTATTAAAATGATATTGGGTTTAATTTCTTTGATTTTTTTCAAATCTCCTCGCATCAGCTTACCGGCAGTGATTTTATGGATGTTTGCACCGGCGCCTAAGGCGGCTTCTTTGGCTGCGCGAACGGTCATGTCATAAACCAGTCCGTGAACTGTCATTTTAAGGCCTCCGGCAGCGCTAGAGGTGGCTAACATTTCATCGTACTCTATATTCGCAACTTGAAGATTCTTCATCAAAGAGTCTATCGCGCCTTGCAAACCAATGGTTACGTCGCCTTCATTAACGGTGGTGGGGTGTTGTCCCTGCCCGATAAAAGCCGGGCAGGGACCGTCTACATCCTGAAAGGCATTGACTACAGTGGTAGTACTACCGATTTCCGCAACTAAAACATTAATTTTCATTTTCTCTTTCCATTCGTTCATCACGATGCTTTACTAGGAAAGTGGCCACTTGGGTACCAGTGGTTCCCCGACCAAATCCTGCATCCACCCCTTGTTTTACGGCGATCTCCGGTGTGACTTGAGTTCCTCCGGCGACAATAGTAATTTGGTCTCGAATTCCTTTTTCTACTGCCAGATCATGTATTTTTTTCATGTTTTTATAATGGGTCTCATCATGACTGATGATTGTTGAGGCCAAAATCGCATCAGCGTTCATCTCCACTGCGGCATCCACTAATTTCTCTATGGGTACCGAAGTTCCAAGATAGTTTACTTCAATGCCATACTTTTCAATACCTCCATGTTTAATATCAATAATTTCTCGAAGGCCTACCGAATGTTCATCCTCCCCAACGGTTCCTGCTACAACTTTCATCGGTTTATTATCAATGAGCTCTCTCAACTCATCATAGGACATCACTTCCGGTTCAGGGGGAATTTCCAAGGTGCTGGTATCCACATCAAAGTCGACTTTCCCTTTCAGTTCTACCCGGGTGCCCTCCGCCGGTTGCATTACCTCCCGATGGATTACTTCCACGTCTCTCAGGCCCATTTTTTTACCGATTTCTATTGCCGCAAACTCCGCAACTCGCTTTTCCGTTGGCAAGAAAAGATTGACCATAACCGTACCATCGCCGGACCACTCTACTTCCGGCCTAACATTTGTTGTTTCCCGGTAGGTCTTATTGTCTTCCATTCGATTGTGTACATTGTCGTTAGGATCTAATTCATCAATATAAACGATTTTTTCCGGATTCTCAAAAGTACAACCATCAATAAGCTTTGCCGGTTCTTTTATGGCTGAAGGGTCGTATTGCTCCACATTATTGTTGCCAAAGTGAGCTGTTACCGGAGCAAAATAGTCTTCATCCCGTTCGTAGATTGTTCCAGCACCTACCCCTTTTTCAACGTCCCGGGCTATTCCGTCGCCATTACGCTCCGGATATTCTCCCGAGTCCACAAAGAAGCCTTTATGCACCGCCTCAAAGTATCCGCCTTCTTCCAATACTTCTTCCATAAAGAGTACCGCCCGCTCCTTTAACTCCCGTGACTTTTCAACGAGATAACCGTCTTCTTTTAAATCAATCATTTCCATTAACCCATCCATACCTACCAGGGCCTGTTTTGCTGTGTCTACCGCTTCGATATTGTATTTATGCCAGGGCACATTCCGTCCTTCGTCGGGGGTAATGGTGGATTGAATTTCTGCTCTGGTTAACTTGGAAATCAATAAGTTCAACACATGGGTTACGGTTGCTTCCCGGGTGGAGGATTCAATGTATTTCGTATTCATCTGCGCCCGCATTTTATACTCTGAGAAGAATTCTCTCAGGGCCAGAGCATAGGGTAAATCCAATTTCATTGAGGGTGCCGGAGGGGCGGTGGGAGGTACGGTGGAAAGTGCTATATCTTCCTTTTTCATTCCCACTTTTACGGAAAAGATGGAATTAATGGCATGCTGCACCATTAACTCGGGCATTACTTTCCACGCCTCTCTTGCAGTAGCATTCGCATTATGAGCCCCATCAATTTGAACAATGCCTCCATGGATCATGGATTTTTTTGCTTCTGCAGCATCAACAAAAGAACGAACCATGTTTACGTTTCGATACAGCACATTATACTGGGGATCCTGATGAGCACCGTTTACCCCTTCTTCAGCGAACATTACTGCAATTTCCGGTCCTGCCACTCCACTGATATAGGAGTGATAATTCAAAGGTCTTCCCACTTCCTCTTCAATAATATCCAAGGCTTTTCGCTGGGCTCGAACCTGCTTACGGGTGATGGGAATACCACCGATTCCCTGTGGAGTTCCTTCAATCAAACCGTCAAAATGGCTTTGCCCTGCGGTTCGAATTACCATGATATGGTCCGCTCCATGCCAAGCCGCCATGCGCATTCTTCGAATATCGTCTTCAAAGCGGCCGGAAGCAACTTCCGTTGTAATAACATTGTCCGGTTGAGGATCAATATCTCCAAAGTACTTTGCGGAAGGAAGCGGTACGCTTTGTTTCATTGGGGCAGAGCAGTCATTGAATACAAAAGGACCTACCTGCTGGTTTTCGATTCTTTCTCTCCATTCCCAGCCCTTTCGTTTGGGGCGATAATTTTCAAGATCCTTTAAAATATTTTCCACATTTAGTTTTTCATTGGGCTTCAATTCCATTATTGCTTCCCTCCTTGAAACATTTTTACTGCATCGTCCCACAGTTCACCATCCATGAGTTTCAGTCCCGCATCTCGGACAGGCATATTTCTTTCCTTAGCCAACTTGTATACCACATGGCCTGCCCCTTTACCCATTAATCCTCGATCCATGACTCCTTCCACAATAGCCTTTGCTTCAATACTGGAAAAGCCCATACGCAACAATACTGAGCGTTCAATAGAGGGAGTGGTGTTCTTTTTCGCCAAGTCAATCATCGGATCCACTATCTTTTCCGCCAACTCCCAAAATTTTATCTTCAACTCTTCGTCGCTGAGATTTTTCAGATGTTCCCTTCGTTCTTGAAAGTTATCTTCTCTTTTCAATTACAGCACCTCCATGATTTTTCATTGCTTCTCAACACCAAGTTCCTTTAGAACTTCTTTCAGTTGTGATGCCTCAAGTCTTACTTCTTCTTGTATGAAAGACTCTTCATCCTTTGTCAAGGATTTCATATTATTCTTTTTTATTGTGTTTTTCACATAGGAAACTTTCATCTTCTCCAGGTTTACCGGTCGAGCTTTGATTAACTCCGGATGAGAAGGCAGGATAATGTTTTTACCCGGGGTCTCCTCTGCCGGGTTGCCACGATGAATTTCAATTCCGTTCTCACGGGCAAAGGATAATTGGGGCTGAAGATGTTTTCCCGCTCCGGTATATTCCGTCTCCTGTACAACGATGGTCTGATTTTCGTCCATTTCCTGTGCAAGACTAAAGGCAACCGCTAGGGAAGTATTTCCTGCAGGTCCTCTTTCCAGCCCTTCAATTTGGGCAAGGGCTTCTGTCATATAAAAGACTTCTCCCTGGCTAACAAGGTAATATTCATCCATGTATCTCAGGGGCCTTGCAGCGGATCTGGGGACATCGGTCCGGTCCGGCCATGTGGCATAGGGCATACCAAATCCTGTATGTCCCGTAGTGAAGGATTTTCGATTGAATTCTTTGTCGCTGGCCATATGAAGGCCGGAAAGATCCACACTAGCGCCGATAATCCGGGTGTTTTCCGCTCCGGCTTTTATTAATCCTCGAGCCGTGCCGGTCAGGTTACCACCGCCGGCATTAGTGCATATAACTGCATCGGGGTCCTTGCCCTCCCGTTCCCTAAAATCCATTGCGATTTCATAGCCTAAGGTCTCGACGCCGGCAATGCCAAAGGGAGTATACAAAGAAGCATTAAAATAACCGGTTTCTTCTAAGGTGGTTAAGAATGTGTAAAAAAGCTCCGGTCCCACGGTAAGTTGAACCACCTCGGCTCCATAAGCCTCACATTTTCGAGCTTTTTCAATGATTTCCGGTTGACCCACTCCCCTTGAATCATAACATTCCTGGATAACGATCGTATCCAAACCATGGATTGCAGCTTGGGAAGCTACCGCCGCCCCATAATTTCCACTGGTGGCTGCAATAACTCCATTATAGCCCTCTTTTTTTGCATGATACACCGAGGTGGAGGCTCTTCGGGCTTTATAACTTCCGGAAGGGTTCGAGGCTTCATCTTTGACAAAGATTCGCGCCCCTTTCCCTTTCGGTGCAAACTTTCGAGCCAAAGCCGTTAAGTTTTTCAACTCCAGCAAAGGGGTGTTTCCCACCCCTGTAGAGTGCTGAATTTTTTGCACCTCATTCAAGGAGTATCCGGTCTTTCGCATCATCCCTTCGTAATCAAAGGCCACGCCCCCAAGTTCAAAGTTTGCGTAATCAATACCTACGGACTTTTTCATGATTTCTCCCCGGCGACTCATCACAGCTTCATAGCTTGAATTTTTATGCATTCCCGTCACCCCCTCGTAGTATTTCTTTTAGCTGTCCACCGATGGGGAGAATTTCCGGTACGAATTTTCCAAAACTATGGGTATAGGTGGGGTTTTCTTCAAGGAGTTTTCCGACCACAATTCGACCGGTTAAAGTTTTAATCCTCACCCGTTCACCGACTTTTCCATCCTCCAACAGAAAACCTTTATTCCACATTTCCAAAGGGACTTTTTTTGTATCTTCAGGCAGGTTTGGGGACCGTTCCATGGATTTCAGTACTACATCATAAACCCGGACCCAGTTTCCTTTTTTTATGGTTTCCAACCTCTACACCTCCTAATTAATCCAACATTTCTCTCATATCACCCATTATGGCTCTTGGGACCGGGAGGTCTAACATTGTCTTCAGTCCTGTTCCTGCATTTAACACATGGGGAATCATATTGATACACATGGCAATGGTACCGATGCCGCCTGGGATTTCCGGCTTGATGGACATATTAATATTCGGTGTTCCCTTAATGTTAATATAGTCTCCCGTATCGATGCCTTCGGTTTCCGGCAAAATTTGTTGAGGGTGTTCCATATCAATTTTAACGGTCCCATCTACATAACCATATCCGCACTGTTTACAACCGGCTACATTTCCAGCCTTCACTTCCGTGTATTTGGTTTTTCTATCGGTATTGCTCATAATCGGTTCACGGGTTTCATCAATCTTTTCCACTTCCCACCCAATGCCATCGGCCACCATATGAATGGATTCCGGGAAGCCTACATGACCGGCTACTTTTCCATTTTTGACACCCTCTTCAAAATCTTCCTTACTAAGACCCACTCCCTGTTCTTCCATAACCGCATGGCCAAAGGGAGATAAGTCATTCACTCTAGAGGCACTGATATGCTCCACGGTTTCGCAGGTTCCGGTTAATGCCAGTACGAGGTAGTCTAATACAAATCCTGGATTAATTCCGGTTCCCAGTACGGTGACCTCATTTTCTTTCGCAATCCTATTTAACTCTTTGGCAAGCTCCGGTTCTTGGGCTTTAGGATAAGCCATTTCTTCAGCGGTGGAAATTACGTTCATTTTATTTTCTAACATAAGTTTGATTTTGTCAAAAGCACCTTTAGTGAAGGAATCCGTTGCAAGCAAAGCGACATCGGCGAAATTTTCCTTAGCCAAGTCATTGATATCACTGGTAATGATTACGGGTTTGCGATCTTTTCGGTCCATTTCCAATACTTCATACATGTCTTTTCCGATACGAGCTTCGTTACGATCACACACCCCCACAATTTCCACACCCTGTTTTTTGAGAAGCATTTCGGCCATTCCACTACCCATAGCTCCAAAGCCCCAAATAATTACTTTAATGTTTTCCTTCATTAATAAACCCTCCTTATGATATTTAAATTTTATCCCCGCTATTATTAGCAGTCATCTAGTATAGTTGCAATATTTATGCCAAAATATCTTTGGGACTTTGTTTTTTTACGATTTCCTAGCTGTCTTCTTCGTGTACTCATTACAATTGAGTGTTACTTGATGCATAACTATCATTGGTATCTATTTTTATTCACAATTAATTCGATAATTTCTGACAGCAAACAACAAAAAGTATAGGTGCAATATTTTTTGCAGTTATCCGCAAATAATTTTGCACCTATACTTTTAGATTGTATTTCTTAATCTTATACTGTAAGGTTTGTCTCTTGATATTTAAAAATTTGGCCGTTTGACTGATGTTATCTTGATTCGCTCCCAGGGCTTTTACAATTAATTGTTTTTCATAGCCCTCCATAATTTTATTTAAATCCCGTTCTCTAAATGTAGCGGTATCAATATTTTGATTTCTTTTGTCCTCCAGCTTATCGGACTGTTGTCCGGAACTATTATGATAGTCAATAATGTAGCTGGATAAATGTTCTTCTTTAATGACATGTTCCTGATGAATCAGGTTCATCGCTCCTTCTATAATATTCTCTAATTCCCGGACATTCCCCGGCCAGTGATAACGTTGAAATATCTCCTTTACCACATCGGAAAGCATCCACACCTCTTTATTGAATTTCTGATTATATTTACCGATAAAATATTCACTGAGCAGTTCAAGATCGTGGGCCCTTTCCCGAAGAGGGGGAATAACAATGTTTAAGACACTTAGTCGATAATAAAGATCCTTTCTGATTAGATTGTTCTCCAATAGAAACTTCGGATCTTGATTGGTTGTAGCAATAATGCGAACATCGATAGGAATATCCTTTGTGCCGCCTATTCGGCGGATATAATTTTCTTGAAGCACACGTAAAAGCTTAGCCTGAAGATTCTGATCCATGGAATCAATTTCATCCAATAGAATCGTTCCTCCATTCGCCTGTTCGAAAATCCCCGGACGATCCACCGCCCCGGTAAAACTTCCTTTTTTCGTCCCAAAAAGAATGGCTTCCAAGAGGTTTTCCGGTAAAGCAGCGCAGTTTTGTCCGATAAAAGGCTTGTTTTTTCTGCTGCTTTCATTATGAATGCTCTGGGCAAATATCTCTTTACCGGTTCCGGTTTCTCCATAAACCAGAATACTTGAAGAGGTTTTGCTAGCTTTTCTTGCAATACTAATCGCTTTGAAAAATTCAATGCTTTTCCCGATCAAGTGGTCAAAGTTGTATTGATTCTTTCTTTTTTTTGTATGCTCAACCGGTTGTATTAATTGATTTTGCAACTGCTGAATCTGATCCGAAAGTTTTTTTATCTTTGTAATATTTTTAGCAACTTCCAGGGCTCCA
>CAZTIJ010000101.1:0-7703 GCA_964613365.1 uncultured Clostridiaceae bacterium
CTCATTGACGGACGATCCCTAGAGGGTAACGTCGAAGAGCTGCAAAAAATCATCGGTTATCTCCCGGAGGACCCCCAGTTCTACCCCTATATGAAAGGGATCGAATACCTGGAATACATCGGGAAAATCAGCGGCTATAACCAACAGGATATCGATAAAAGAAACAAGGAACTGCTAAAACTGGTGGACTTAACAGAAGCCGCCTCTAGAAAAATTGGCGGATACTCCCGGGGGATGCGACAACGACTGGGCCTTGCGGTTTCCGTTTACAACCACCCGAAAATTTTATTTCTCGACGAGCCTTCCTCCGCCCTGGATCCCCAGGGAAGGCGGGAGCTTTTAGATATTATCCTGGGTCTCAAGGATGACAACACCACGATTTTTCTCTCCACCCACATTCTCAGCGATGTGGAAAAAATCTGTGACCGTATTGCCATTCTCCACCAGGGCACCATCCATTTGGAAGAAAGTCTGGAGACCCTTCAGGAAAGGTACCTCCAGCCGGTTTATGAGATCCAGTGGGAAGGCAATTGCAGCGCCCTTAAAGAACCTCTGCTGCAACATTCCTGGGTGGATAAAATCAATATCAACAATAATCAAATGACCCTTTATGTCCAGGATCGCAAAAAAGCCCAGGGAAAGCTGTTGGCAGTCCTCAGTGAATACTCTTTGCCGATGATTTCCCTGTCTTTGAAACGATCCAGTCTAGAGGATATCTTTGTAAAGGTGGTGAACGGAAAATGAAAAATTTCTCCGCCTATTTGAAAAAAGAGATGCTGGAAAATCTACGCACCTACCGACTATTAATCCTTTTCATCGCCTACATTCTATTCGGGCTGATGGAACCGATTCTTTATCGGATGCTTCCCGTGATCCTGGAGAGCGAAGGCTTTGACCCTGCCATGATGGGGATGATGGATACCTCCCAGCAGGGGCTGCTGCGAAGTTATATGGCAAATCTTTCCCAGATCGGACTGATTGTGGTGACCCTTACGATTATGGGGACCCTGGCCCATGAGCTGCAGCGAAAATACTGGATTCTTCCCCGGAGCAAAGGAGGAAATGCCGCAAGCCTGGTGTTATCCAAATTTTTTCTCTACGGAACCGGACTGGTGATTGCCACCCTGTTAGGCTTTCTGGTCAATAATTTTTATGGCCGGGTGCTTTTCGAATACACCGGACTTCAGCTCTCGGGAGTAATTCAAGGGGCTCTGCTTTTTTCCCTGTACTTTGTTTTTCTTTTAGCCCTGATGTTCTTTTTTACCAGCCTCCTTCAAAAAGGGATTCCTTCGGTACTGCTAACTCTGTTTATTTCCTTTTTGGTTTTTCCTCTGTTGAATAATTTTAGCGCCTTGCAAAATTTCCTTCCCTACGGTTTAATGGAGGAAAGCGGAAAGTTTTTCTTTGACTGGTCCTCCCTGGCTCCGGTGTTGGTCAGTACCCTTTTCTTTACGGCCCTATGCCTGTGGGGAACCATTCGACGAATCAAAACCATGGAAATACTCTAAGCTGTCATTCTAAGGAGGTTCTTATGCCACGAAAAAATAATTACGCCAATCTGCCAACGAAAATTGAAAAGCTTCCCCGACTAAGCCGGTCCTTGGAAGGTCCGGAAATCTATATAAAAAGAGACGACCAAACAGGGATCGAGGTATCGGGTAATAAAATTCGAAAACTGGAATACCTGATGGCGGATGCCCTGGACAAAGGGACGGATGCCCTGATTACCTGTGGTGCGATCCAGTCCAACCACTGTCGGGCCACCGCTGCTGTTGGGGCTAAACTGGGCATCCCTGTTCATCTGGTTTTAAAGGAAAACCGAAAGCCGGAAATGATCGGCAACTACTTGCTGGACCACCTCTTCGGTGCAAAAACCCATCGAATCAGCGAATCCGACTATCAGCATCATCGAGGCACAATCCTGAAAAAGTTGGGAGATCAGCTACTGTCCCAGGGCAAAACCCCCTACATCATTCCGGAAGGAGCCTCCAACGGTCTCGGCTGTTTCGGTTACCGGGATGTGATTGAAGAAATACAGCAACAGGAAAAGTCCCTGGGCTTTTCCTTTGACGCCGTGGTTGTGGCCACGGGCTCCGGTTCCACCCTGGGGGGCTTGATTTTAGGAAAAACGATGTACGACTATCCGGGAGAAGTCATCGGGTTTAATATCGCTGCCGACGCTAAAACATTTCAAAACCGGATTTCCCTGATCCTAAAGGAAGCGGGAACCTATCTTGATTCCCAAACCTTCGATGCCGATCACCCCCTCTTCTCACCGGAAAATATCCCGATCATCGACGGATATGTAGGAGAAGGCTACGGGAAAAGTCGTAAGGAGGAGTGGGAATTCCTGCAATACATTGCCCGCTCGGAAGGGATTCTCCTGGATCCTGTTTACACGGGAAAAGCTCTGTATGGTTTAACCGAGGAAATAAAAAAAGGAAACTTTGACAAGCATCAAAGAATCCTTTTTATCCATACCGGTGGGGTTTTCGGACTTATACCACCTTTAAACCTTCCAGGGTAAGCTTTTTCCATCTAAACAACCGTGCCACATCGATGCGTATTTTGTCCTCCTCCAACTCTGCTTTATTGCTGATGTAGAGGGCTACTCCCTGAACTTCATGTTTTTGATAATCTTCCAGATTATCCTTGCCGTCGCTAAAGTCAATTATGGGAACATAGCGAAAGCCGCTGTGGCATCAGCCTTTTTTATCATAGCGGATCACCACGGGCTTATTCACGTCTAATGCGTACTCCCTAGCTTTTTCCGTAATTTCCATTTTCATTGGACCACCTTCTTTTCCTAAGATCTTTTCCAGAGCTTTCCCCCGGTTATCTCAAACCTATAGCAAAGCGCTGAAACTCCATTTATCCATATGGATACCCATACAATTAATTTTTATTGATTCTATGGGTATTTTTTTATTCCCCCTTTGCCGCCCCATCGATTCCCGGGACGGAAATTTCTTCGCCGCAGTAACTGCAGTAAACCGCTTTTTCCTCCACCATCTCTCCGCAGTGAGGACAGATTTTTTTCTTTTTGATGATTCTCGTGACCACCAGATAAATCAGCAGGTTTGTGGGGGTGTTCAACAATCCGAAAATCCCCCAAATCCAAGGATGTTCCCTTCTTTTTTTTGCGTCGTAAAACATCCAGGACCCCTGCAGAAAAAGGATGGTCCCCAGAAGCACCCAAAGAAACACGGGCACCTCGGTTACATCATAAGCCATAAAAACCCCTCCCTTGCTGTCGGTTCCTTTCCAAAACTCCCAGAATAGGAATAATCAATGGAAACAGGACCATGCCCCCCAGTTGTACCTGAATAAAAGAAGGACCGATATTAAAGTAGAAAAGATTGCCCACCAGCATCAATAGAAAAAAAGCCACTGCCGGAAAGATCCCCAAGGCTTTTAAAAAACCCGGTTCCTTGTCTTCTATTACCATAGGAGGGCCTTCTTTTCGAACCCGGTCCTCCAACCTCCGGATAAAATCCTCCGACGGATGAAAGGTCATGGGTTCCCTTGGCAAACCTTTTTCCATTACCTCCAGTTTTTGATAAAACCTCCGGCATTCCTCGCATTGTTGGAGGTGATCACTATCCCAATTTTTCTCCCCTGGTTCTCCATAATACCAGTCCAATATTTTATACTGGGTATCTTTGCATTTAGGATCCATCCAACCCCTCCTTTTCCAAGGCTTTTCGGATTTCTTCGATGCCCTTATGTAACCGGGAACGCACTGTGCCCAGAGGGCATCCCTCAATATGGGAAATCTCCTTATAGGAGTAACCGTAATAATGCTTTAATATAAATACACTGCGCTTTTCCCGGCTAAGGGTTGATAAACATTGACGCATTTTATCCAGGGTTAATCCGCTGATCACCTGATCTTCCAAACTGCTCCACGGATCTCCTCCGATGTTTATTCCCACGGATTCATAGTCTTCATAGTTTCTATGGTTTTTGTTTTTCCTGAGATAATCGATGTACAGATTCTTTCCGATGGCAATCAACCAGGTACTGAACTTCCCCCTGGGCTCATAAGACTGAATCTTTTTCACCGCTTTAAACATGGTCTCCTGGGTCAAATCCTCCGCTAAATCCTTTTCCAGGGTCAGTTTGATTAAATACCCCTTTACAATAGAATAATTGTCCAGAAGCAGCTGATTTAATGCCAGATTATGGCCCCTTTGGGCTTTTTTTATGAGTTCCCGTTCCGTCATATTACCCTCTCCCTAAATATAACGTAATCACCGGCAAAAAGTTCATTGCAAAAAATGACAGCGGGACCAAGATGACAGCGGGACGGAGTTACTGTCACCTCTTCTCTTTGCTACTCTAGCTTCAGTCCTTTTATCCCGTTGAAAATCCTTTCACTTAAGATCTGTACCCGTTTTCGGCTTTCCCCTTGGGGAGTGGAAGTAATGTACCCTTTAGGGGGAAGATATAAACTCCGGTTTACCTCTAATTGAATCCAGGGCACCCCCTTTTTCATACCGAAATATCCGGTGATATAACCTCCTTTAAAGGGGGTGTTCATGGCTACGCTTCCTTTTCCGAACTCCCTTTCCAATCGTTCTTTAAAGGCCCACAGGATTTCCGGCGGTGCGCTAAGGGACTTCTTAACCCCCTTTCCTTTGTGATCTCCCCGATTGCTGATGCAAAACAGCGGCCGTTTTTCTGCCCTTTCATCAAAGGGATCCTTAGGAAGCATGCTGTGGCAGTCGATTCCCAGTTTGATTCCCGGATTGTCCAAGGCATTGAAAATCCTTTGGTAGTAAGGATCATAATACTTTCTCATTAACCCTTGTTGCTGCTCTTCATCGAGCCCCAAAGGATTTTCCCACACAGGATTAAGAAACACGGACTTGGTCTTTACCACCCCGTCAAAGTTTTCCGGAGGAAGATCCTCCTTTCCCCGATTCAGATCGATCACCACCCGGGGTACCTCCGTATCCACCAAAGCTATAACTTTTTCTTTGTAATCAAAGATTTCCCGGGTCCAGGTATCCCCGTCCCGTAACACCTCTTGTTTTCCCAATCGGAAGAACCCCTGCACTTCTTCGGGAACAACGGTGCCTCCATGGGGTATGGATATTAGCACCGGCAACCTCTGCTCGTTCATATTTTTCTCCCCTTTCCGCTTTTTGGCTTCCCTATGACTCCTGTTAGAAAAAAACCTCTGCGTTCCTATGGAAAGACATCTTATGTGGTTCTTTCAGGGGCCTTGGACTTACTTCGGACCCATGGCGGATCCGTCTCGTCTAGGGTCCGCCACACCATAGAAGTGATGATCGTTCTTTTTACCGGGGAGCTCAATCCCTTGGACACAACCGAGGTAGAAGCTGTAGGATCCCCGGCGGCGAATATCAAATCCCGTTTCTTCAAAAGTACTTTCAACGTCCTTGGAAAAACGCTTCTTCTCCAGTTGCATTTTTTTCAGATCCGACGTATGGAACCGCGGCTCTTCAATGGACCGGGCGAGGGACTGTTTTCCGTCGAGGTACCGAATCAATACCTGGCTCAGCGCCGTGGAAATCCGTTCGCTTCCCGGACTTCCCAACACCAGCACCGGTTTTTTTCTGGAAGTGACAATGGTGGGGGCTACGCTGCTCCAGGGTTTGTTCCCCGGCAAAAGATAATAGGGATGGGTTCGATCCTTATACTCAAAGGCGCTCATATAATTATTGTAAAAAAAGCCCAACCCCCGGGCCGTTCGTTTGGCACCGAAAACCAATTCTATGGATTGGGTAACCGCCACGATATTCCCTTCCCCGTCGGCTACGGAAAAATGGGTGGTCTCTCCCGAGGTCTCCGGAGGAAGATGGGTGACGGTCTCGGAATATTTATCGATGATTCGTCGAATGTTTTCCGTGACCTTTCGACTGTATTTCTTATCGGTCATTTTTCGAGCCGTCTGTTGGAAGTAAATATCCGGGTTTTGAGGCATCCGTTTTCGGTCCCTAAGCGTTAGCTGAAAGGCCAGGGCTAAAATAAGGTTTCCGTAAGGGGTATCCAGATCAATATCCTCTTCCGAGAAATTTTCCAGTATATTCAAAATCTGCATCAGTACCCGTCCCGCTCCCGGAGGCGGAAAGGTAATGATCCCATATTTTCGGTATTTCCCTTCCAACACCGGGCGCTCGATGGGTATCGGTATTTGACTTAAATCCTCGGCGGTGATCAGTCCCCCCCGGGCCTCCATGTCCATGGTAATTTCTCTTCCGATTTCCCCGGTATAAAAATCCTGCCAGCCTTTCTCTGCCATTCGACTCATCATCTCCCCTAATTCCGGCTGGGTGAGAATCTCCCCTGCTTTTAAGGGCTTGTCCTGGGGAAGAAAATTCTTTCTTGCCTGGGGATCGTTCTTCAGCTCCTCTTTGCTTCGTTCAATTAAAGAGTGTATCAACGGCGTTACGGGAAAACCCTCCCTTGCTATTTTAATTGCGGGAGCCAACAACTCTTCAAAGGACAGGGTACCGTAGTTGTCCGATAAATAACCGTAAAACGCCGGGGTTGAGGGCAAAGTGGACGCCTTAAGTCCCAGCTTCAGGGGTTTCTTCGGCATGTCCTTCGGTTGAAAATGATAGGGGGCCATGGATGAACCGTCCAAGGCAAAGTAGCGCTTTTCCTTCGCCAGATACACCAGGGCCATGGACTGTCCTCCGATCCCCGATGCTTGAGGCTCCGTAACCCCCAGGCAGTAGGACACCGCCGTGGCGGCGTCAAAGGCATTGCCCCCCCTCTCCAAAATTTCTGCTCCTACCTCCGTCGCCTGTTTCGACGCCGACGAAACCATTCCTTTTTTGCTTTTATAAACCGGAGCCTGTTTTTTCTCCATAACCATCCCTCTTTCTTGTATTTTCATTTCCCATAGCGCCTCTCTCAGTGCCCTATTCGATAAAAAATTATAGACTAAGAACGCCTACCCCTTATGGGTAGACGCTTCAGTGCCGATGGACTTTATTTTTCCTATTCCTTAAGCAAAAATTGACTGATCAGCAATGTTTTTTGTACCAGTTCCGTTCGACTGATGGATTCCTCCGGTGTGTAAAGGTTTTTCGAGCTGGGGGCCATGCCACAGATCACGGCTGAATCCTTACTTACCACCCCGGCTGCCGAAGGCAGCAGGGTGGATTCCACATCAAAGGGAATCTTCCACTTCTCGCTGATCTCCCGGATCTGTCCGATCAATCCTTCCCCTGCCTTGCTTTTCAGCATCGGCGGGCGATCTTCCAATTTTTCGATATAGGTTTTTATCCCTTTTTTCTTCGTTTGAAAGAGCTTTCGTACCCGGGATTCCACTTTCTTCGCCTGCTCCTCGTCGATATAGGTAATAAAAATGTTGGCGCTGACCCGATGGGGGATCAGCATACTGTAGCGGCTGGACTGTATATCCTGGATCGCTACGGTCAGGTACTTGTTTTCCTTATCAATTTTTTTAATATCCACGGACTTATCCAGCAAAAAATCCAGAGCATTGGAGGTGGTGGTCTGGCTTCCGATTCTCAAGGAACTTCCCTCCACCACCACTTTTAGCTTTATGGTACCCCTGCGCTGATTTACCACTTTGTTATCGTTGTACCCGGGATGCATCACGATGATATTCTTCGCTCTTTTGCTTATTTTACTGAGAATTTCCGAGCTGTAACGCATGCCCAGTCCTTCATCGCCGTAGACGAACACACCGAAATTGGCAT
>CAZTIJ010000102.1:0-7622 GCA_964613365.1 uncultured Clostridiaceae bacterium
CGAAGACCGGGATCGATGTCTTCTAAACTTTCAAAAAGAACGGGGTAAATGGATTCATAGGTTTTGATGATGGGGTCCTGGGGATCGGAAATGTAATACTGTACCTCTCCATTATAGGCATCCACCACCACCTTTACCGAGTTTCGTATATAATTTTGATTGTTTTCCATATAGGGAGTGGCATAAGGGTAATTTTCACTGGTGGTATAGCCGTCAATAATCCAGTAAAGTCGCCCTTCATTAATGACCATATAAGGATCTTCATCGTATTCGATGAAGGGAGCGATTTTTTCTACCCGGTCCTTAATATTGCGTTGGTATACAATTTTGCTGCCTTCCCGTATTTCATCGTTCAACAGGATTTTCATACTGCGATACTTTATGGCATAAAGAAAACGATTGCCCAGGGTTAAGTCGATGCCCGCGGAGCCTTGGTAAATCCCTTCAAAATTATCGAGATCCTCTTCTTCCATGTCTTCCTGATCCAAATCCTCCCTTTCTATTTGGACTTCTTCCTCGGTATTCACAATGATGTAATGATCCGTTAATTCTCCAAAATAGATCTCCGGTCGTTCAATGGTCAAATCGGTATCGGTACTGGGGGGAATGTTGCCCACCACCATTTCCGGCTGTCCCTCGGAGGTCACCCGATTCACAGGGGATACCACGGCACCGTTTCCGTGGGTAAAGCGTAGATGGCGGTTGATCCAGGATCCCCGGGCACTTTCTCCCAACCGCTCCAGATCCAGTTCTCGGGGGCCTAAGAATACCTGGGTATATTCCCCGTCGATTTCGTATCGATCGATATCCACATCCAGAAATCGGTAATACAGCCGAATGGCCTGAATCTGATTATAGGTCTCCAAGGTTGGACGATGATCATGAATCCGTATATTATCAATGGTTCCCGGATTGTTTTGAATATCTTGCAGGGTCAGTTCGTTCTCCGCCCTAAACTCCCGCTGCTCTATGTCATCGATGCCATAGGCCTGTTGGGTAAAGGCGATATTATGTTCAATGTAAGGATACTCCCGGTTGAGCTCATTGGGACTCACTGTGAACTGTTGTACGGCGGATCCGATCAGTGCCCCCACCACTCCAATAACCAGGATAAGCACAGGTCCCCCCAGGGCCACCTTTAGTTTTTTCTTGCGATAGCCAACATAAATCAGGACTGCGGCCAATAAAGACGCCACCATCTGCACCCGAATTACCGGAAGCCGGACGGTAATATCCGTGTAACCCGCTCCGTAAATCAGGCCTTCCGAGGATTTTAAAATATCAAAACTTCTCAGATAAAACTGCACCGCAAGGAGGGTGAAAATAAGGATCCCCACCACGGTGATCTGCTTCAGGGTCAGTTTTAAAAACTTGGTCATAAAGCTGCTTCGAAAGTTTAAGTCCTCCTTCGCTGCATAGAGGGTGGGTTTTCGAAGGAAAAACATCAGGGCGTAAAAAATCACCGTCAACATAATCAGCCCTAATATGATCCCGAAAAGACTGCCGATGACCTGATTATACAAGGGAAGCTGAAACAGATAAAAACCCAGGTCATTTTCAAAAATGGGGTCCCTTACTCCATAGGGGGCCCGATTGAAAAATACCAGAATTTCAAACCACAGGTTGTTTGCGGTGTTCAACCCCACCATAAAGGAAAAGAGAATCACGGGAATCCCTAATATTTGGTTGACCCGTCTTTCGGAAAAACCATTGTCATAAATCACAAAACTTTTATAATAGTTTTTTTTCAAAAATAGCACATAGACCGTATAAATTCCCATGAACAGTAAAAACACGGGCAAAAAAATCTGGGCCTTTGTAACAAATTCCTTTAGAAAAACCTCATCATATCCTAAATCCTTAAACCATTGATAGGAGGTTATCCAATTGATGATCTCCGATAAAAACAGTCCTACAATTACTAGGATCCCAATGATCCATAACACCACACCTTTTCCGTACTTTTTCATAGCTCTTCCACTCCTTCATAAAAAAAAGTTCCTAGGATGTATTATACACCCTAGGATTTATAAAAGATAGTTGCTATTCCTTTTTTATGATGATTTTCTAAGGGGAGTCCGGAAGACGTAAGTCGCCCTCCTGAATATACCCTCGGTCTTTCATGATTTTGGCAATGACCAGGGTTAAGATCCCCGGTAACAGAAAATGAAGCATTCCCATTTTCGCCAAAACCGTCACCGCCGGGTTGTTGTTTTCCACCACCATTTGGGCATAGGTGCCGAACTGGCCCACCAGTCCACTGGTGCCCATACCGGCACCGATGCTGTTGCTTTCCATGGCAAAGCCCACCGTTGCCATGGGTCCTAGAATGGCACTGGCCATGATCGGCGGAATCCAGATCACGGGCTTTTTAACAATGTTGGGGATTTGAAGCATACTGGTACCCAGTCCTTGAGCGATCAATCCCCCCACTCCGTTCTCCTTAAAACCCATTACGGAAAACCCGATCATCTGGGTGGCGCAACCCACCAAAGCCGCCCCCGCTGCAAGGCCTTCCAATCCTAAGGATATGGCCAGGGCGGCACTGCTGATGGGTAGCGTCAAGAGCATGCCCATGGCAATACTGAGAACGATCCCCATGGGAAAGGGATGCAGTTCCGTGGTGGTATTGATAAATTCGCCGATGTAATACATCATCGAACTCACCCCGGGACCGGCGAAAACACCGGCCAATCCTCCGGTAACAATCACCAAGGCCGGTACCAGGACAATATCCACCTTCGTTTTTCCTACCACGAACTTCGCCACTTCCACCCCTACCAGGGCGGCGATAAAGGCTCCTACCGGTTCACCGATCACCATGGTGGCCATACCTTCATCCAAGACAACGGTACCGGCACCCAGGGCACCGGTGATGATGGAGGCGAAAATACCCAGGGCCGGAGCTCCCAGGGTGTAGGCTACCCCTGCCCCAATACCGGGACCCATTAATCGTTGGGCAATGGTACCGAAGTTTTGAAGCCAATCAATATTTAAAATCTCTCCGGTCTGATTTAAGATCAGTCCGATGATTAAGGAGGCAAACAATCCTAAAGCCATCCCGTTCAGAGCTTTTGTAATATAGGTTCTTACGGTTACACTTTCTCCTGCTATCTTCAACCTTTCTCCCCCTTGTTGTTCAAAGTATACAGATGTCTTGTCACATCACCATAAAAATATACCACAGAACTATTCTTCGATCAAGTACTGATTCTTTCGCAACACCGCGAGCAATTGCTCATATACATCTTCATCGGGAACTTCAATGGTGTGCATATGGATCCCGTCGGTGAGGTCGGCCAAGGGCTTGGCATCCTGTTTTTCCAACTCACGGATAAAGTTCTCGATGTCCAGACGACTGCGGATGTTAAGGTTTCCCCGGATTTCTCCGTAGAGGGGATGTTCTACGATCACGTCAACAATGATCACTCCCAGGTCCACCATCAGGGTCAGCTCCTTTTTTAAATCCGTTTCCTTTTTATGCCGGGTTACAATGGTTTTTTGCAGTCCCTTTTGTGTTTTTGTGGGAAACATATACCCTTGGGGAGTGGCCATGATTTCCTTCCCCTCCGCCCGTAAAAGGGCGATATCCTGGACAATCACCTGTCGGGAAACCCCGTATTTTTTCGATAAATCCGTCCCTTTAATGGGTTTTTCCGCTTTTTCCATGGTTTCTTCCATGGCCTTTCTTCTATCGGGTCCTTTCATTGTTCCGCCTCCTTTGGGATTATACTTTTACACATTATATCACTTTCCTCCCCGGTATCGCAGGTTTTTTTCAGGGGGGAAGGGTTTTTCCCCAAGAAAAAAACAGAGATCGCTCTCTGTTTTCCCTACTCATCCAGGGTTATACCGTGGTCTTTTTGTATTCTTTTTGAAACTTTTCAATGATTTTTTTCTCCATACGGGAAACCGTCATTTGACTGACCTGTAACTCCTCGGCAACGTGCATTTGGGTACGATTGTTGAAAAAACGGTCCCGTAGTACTTTCTTTTCCACCTCGTTTAACTTGTTGATCACTTTATCCAGAAAATCTTTGTTTTCGATATTATCAAAGTTCTTATCCACTTCTCCGATGAGATCCATGAACTTCATTTCCTTGTCTTCCCCGTCGTTATCATAGGTTAGGTCCAGGGATTTTGGTGTGTACACCTGGGAGCCTTCCATGGCTTCCATAATCTGTTCTTCGGAACAGTTCAGGTATTCGGCGATATCCTTAATGGTCGGGGTTCTTTGAAGCTTTTGATGCAGTTCATTTTTGCAGGTGTTGATTTTTTTACTCAGTTCCTGAATCCTTCTGGGTACCCGAATGGACCATCCCTTATCCCGAAAATGTTTTTTGATCTCTCCGATAATGGTAGGGGTTGCGAAGCTGGAAAATTCAAATCCCTTGGTGGGGTCGAAGCGTTCAATGGCATAAATCAGTCCCAAGGAAGCTACCTGATAGATATCTTCATATTCGATTCCCTTATTGATATATTTTTTCGATAGTATCTCCACAATATACAGGTAGCGGCGGACCAACTCATTACGCACATGAATATCCTTCGTATCCCTGTACTTAATAAACAATTCCTTACTGGTTAATTCTTCTATTTCCTTGGCGGAATCATCATGAAGCTCCGATTTTTTATTCATAATTCATCACCCTATCATTTTTGTCATTATAATCGTCATCCCTTGATCAGGTTCAGAATGAATGGTAACGTCATCCATTAGGGAGCGTATAATAAAAATCCCAAGCCCGTTTTCATTTAACTCCTCTATCCTGGGGTCCTTTATTTTTTCTACATCACAGCCCACTCCCTTATCCTGAACCTGGATTTTCAATCCCTTTTCCATCAGGGTAAAGTGAATATCTATACTCTCGGAGGGCGTATTGTTTCCATGGGTAATGGCATTGGTACAAGCTTCCGCAATGGCTACTTTCATATCTTCAATTTCTTCGATATTAAATCCCACACGGTTGGCAATCGCCACAAGGGTAAGTCGCACCACACTGACAAATTCCGCTTTATTAGGAATGGACAACTCGATTTTTTCCCCGTGATGAGCTACGGCTTCTTTGATTTCCTTCGCTTCCATTTGATCCATAGTACTGTATTCACTCCTTAATAACAAATATTTTGTTGAGTCCTGTAATATTTAATAGTTTAAGAATATTGGGTTTCACGTGAAACAACGTGATTTGCTTTTCTTCTTCCTTCAGTCTTTTTAAAGCTCCTATCAGTACACCCAATCCAGTACTATCGATATACTCCAGATTTTGAAGGTCGATTTCCACCGGTTCCTTTCGTTGTTCGAACATCTCCTGAAAGGTGCTTTTTAATTCCGCCGCGGTGTATATATCAATTTCTCCCTTCAATTCCATTTTCCAAACCCCCGGATTTTCTTCAAAGGTTTTCTTTATTTTCAAAGACATAACATCTCCCCCATTTTTAATGTATATTAACTACTTTACTACAAAACTCGGTTGTTGAAAAGAAAAACTTTGACCGATGTTCTGTTTGATAAATTTCAAAAGCCCTCTTTTTTTCAGCAAAGAGGGCCCTTGAAAAATATTTATTTACTCCATGTCATCCTGGGGATCTTCTTCCTTGGGCATAATCGCCAGGGAAACAATGTGGGTGTTATCCTCGGTGCGGATCAGTCGCACACCGCTGGTATCTCTTCCCGTATTGGAAACTTCATCGATACTGAAACGAATCATGGTACCGTCATTGGTAATGACCAGAGCCTCTTCATCCTCCATCACCAGTCGGGCCCCCACCACATTTCCGGTTTTTTCCGTGATGCGATAGGTTTTGATCCCTTTACCGCCCCGTGCCTGGATTCGGTACTCCGAGAGTTCCGTTCTTTTCCCATACCCCTTTTCACTGACCAGCAACAAGGTTTTATCCTCTTTTAAAATCTGCATGGATACCACTTCGTCATCAGCGGTGAGTCGAATCCCTCGAACTCCCATGGCGCTTCTTCCCAGTTCCCGAATATCCGATTGAGGGAACCGTATGGATTTTCCCTTTTGGGTAATCAGCATCATTTCATCCTGGTCGTTACCATAGCGTACACTGATCAGTTCATCATCCTCTTTAAACTTAATGGCGGTAAGACCGGATTTTCTCGAGTTTTTAAAGTTGCTCAGCTTCGTTTTTTTAATCAACCCTTTTTTCGTGGCCATAAATAAATGTTTGTAATCGTTCACCCTTTTCATGGGAATCACCGCGGCAATCTTTTCCGAGGGTTCCAATTGCAATAGATTAATAATCGCCGTACCCTTGGCCTGCCTCTTTGCTTCGGGAACTTCATAAACATTGATTTGATAGACCTTTCCTTTGTTGGTAAAGACAAATAAATAATCATGACTGGAGGTGACAATCATTCGCTCCACAAAATCCTCTTCCCGGGTGGTTAAGGCGGAGATCCCTTTGCCTCCCCGTTTCTGACTTTTGTAAGTGTCCACGGGCAAGCGCTTAATATAACCGAAATGGGTCAAGGTAATGACCACATCTTCCTTTTCAATCATATCCTCCATTTTGAATTCCGTGGGGTCCTCTAAAATTTTTGTTCTTCGAGGGTCCCCAAACTGCTCTTTTATTTCCTGCAGTTCCTCTTTGATGATGTCCAGTATTCGCTGTTCACTGGCTAGGATGGCTTTTAGTTCATCAATCAGGGCTTTGACCTCTTGGTACTCACTTTCCACCTTATCCCGTTCAAGACCCGTAAGCTTTTGCAGACGCATCTCTAGGATCGCCGTGGACTGCTTTTCTGAAAGCTCGAAGCGTTCCATCAGTTCTTCCTTTGCTTTTTGAGGGCTTTGGGAAGCTCGAATCAGTTTGATTACTTCATCCAGATGATCCAAAGCGATTTTCAGCCCTTCTAAAATATGGGCCCGGGCTTCGGCTTTTCGAAGGTCAAACTCCGTACGCTTTCGAATAATCGTCTTTTGATGATTGACATAGTGGTAAATCAGTCCCTGCAAGTTTAACAGTTTCGGCTCACCATCCACTAGGGCGATCATGATCACACTGAAGGTATCCTGCATTTGGGTGTGTTTATAGAGCTTGTTGAGTACCACATTGGGATTCACATCCCGCTTCAGTTCGATCACAACCCGGATGCCTTCCCGATTACTTTCATCCCGCAGATCGGAAATCCCTTCAATTTTTTTATCCTTTACCAGATCGGCGATCCGCTCGATCATCTTCGCCTTGTTGACCTGATAGGGAATCTCATCCACCACGATCCGACTCTTGTTGTTGGCCATCTCTTCAATCACCGAATTGGCTCGAACCACCACTCTTCCCCGGCCGGTTCGGTAGGCTTCTTTGATACTCTCCCGACCCATAATGGTGGAACCCGTGGGAAAATCCGGACCTTGAATGGATTCCATCAATTCTTCCAGGGAGATTTCCGGATTATCGATATAATCCATCACTCCGCCGATGACTTCCTCCAAGTTATGGGGCGGAATGGAGGTGGCCATCCCTACGGCAATACCATTGGATCCGTTGACCAGCAAATTGGGATAGCGGCTGGGTAACACGTCGGGTTCTTTTAAGGTATCATCAAAGTTATAGCTGTAGGTTACGGTTTCCTTATCAATATCCCGGGTCATTTCCAG
>CAZTIJ010000103.1:0-7618 GCA_964613365.1 uncultured Clostridiaceae bacterium
CTCCCCTTGGTTCAGCTCAATTTCCACCATGGGCATAACCGTACCGATAATTTCACTTTTCATAATACTCCTCCTTCGATTGAAAAATCATCTTTTAATGAAACAGATAAAAAAGATACTACATACTTACCCAGCCATTGAAGAAATCATCAAAATAAGAAGGCCCTTTCCTAATAATTATTCATGACTGGTAAATCAATAGTAAATAAGCTATAATAGGAGAGAAGTAAGAATGAAAATTCAAAGAGAAAAGACATTAGTAAAGACATTATCGTGGGAAGACTCATCCGCCGACGGCTGTAAGGAGGGGAAGCTTAAATGAAAAGATACCTATGGGTGGCACTTTTGATTTTGATATTGAGTTTAGGGCTGAACGCCTGTAATCGTACAACCGATAAAGGCCCTTGAGTGGCGGAGCCGATTCAGGAGAGTTCTTCTGCAGAATATAGCATTGATAGGGACCAGCCCAATGTTCGGGGCTACTTTAGGGATTTACCCACCAATAACAATTTAATCGCCTCCCATGAGCTTTCAGAGATTGTGGATAATGACCAGGAGGGATATTATATTCTGGATATTCGCCGGGAGGAGGACTTCCGGGAGGGGCATATCCAAGGGGCCAATCATATTTGGTGGTACGATGTGGGAAATACCTTAGGAAAACTCCCCGAGGATCAGAGCATTGTGGTGGTCTGTTATACCGGACAGAGCGCCGGTCAGATTGTGGGTATTCTCAAAGCCATGGGCTATGATGCTTATTCCCTATTGGACGGAATGGATAGAGGCTGGGAAGCGGAAGGATACCCCTTGGTACAGTAGCGGGAAGAACCGCCGGTATCCATAGGTATCCTTTACAACGGAAAAAAAAGAGACAAGCCCTAGGGCCTTGTCTCTTTTTTTATAAAAAGCACTTTTAGATAATTCCCTTCGGGAAAGGCAGGATGGGTGGGGAAATCCGTGGGCAGAGCGTACTCTTCCAAGATTCTGTAGGAAAGGTTCTTTTCCCTGAAAGCCTTTAATACAAAACCCTTAAAGGTTTTCATATCAAAGGTGGCACAATTGGTGGAGGCAAGAATCACTCCCTGATCCTCGGTCAGGTCAATGGCGTTTTTTAAGAGTGGGGTATAGTCTTTTTTTGCACTGAAGGTATGTTTTTTCGACCGGGCGAAGCTGGGAGGATCCAGCACCACAATATCGTATTTCACTCCATGCTTTACGGCGTAGTCAAAGAAATTGAAAACGTCCTCCACCCGGATTTCCTGGGTCTCAGGATCAATGCCGTTGGCCAGGAACTGGGCCCGGGTAAGCTCTAAACTGCGATTGGCAAGGTCTACACTGGTGGTGTGCTTTGCCCCTCCTAAGGCTGCGAAGACGGAAAACAAGCCGGTATAGGAAAAGGTGTTCAAAAGGCTTTTTCCCATGGCATACTGATCTCGCAGGGTTTTTCGAACCTCCCGTTGATCGAGAAACACTCCGGTCATGGCTCCGTCATTTAAATTCACTTCAATGTTCACGCCCTCTTCCTTTACCCGAAGGGGAAAGTCTGTCGGGGTTCCCGAGGCGAAATCCTCAGCTTCCATATACTGTCCTTTGTTATCAAAGCGTTTTTTCTGATAAATCCCTTGGGGTTGAATCAACAGGTTTAATGCGGAGAGAATCTCCTCCCGAAAATGATAAATCCCAAGGCTGTACCAGTTAATCAGATAGTACTCTCCGTAGCAGTCGATGGTCAGTCCTCCGATGCCGTCCCCTTCACCGTTGAATATGCGAAAAGCCGTGGTATCCTCCCGATGATAAAAGGGGCTTCGCTTGTTAATGGCGGCGGCGATTTTTCGCTGGAAAAACCGATGGTCGATAACCTCCTTTTCTTTACGGGTTAGGATCCATCCGATCCCTTTATTCTGTAATCCGTAGTAGCCCCGGCCGATGAATGCTCCCTGGTTATCCAGCAACTGAAATAAAGAACCTTCCCGGTATATGGACTCCGGGTTTCTTAAGGCATCCTTTGATACAAGGGGGTAGCCCGCTTTGTACTTTTTTTCATGGCTTTTTCGAACCTGCAATTTGATTTCCTCAGTCATAAAATCCTCCTCGGTTTTCTTTTGCATTATTATATCATATTCAACGGGGCTTTCGGAAAGGGGATCATGGGAATGGGAATCTCCGCCATGGGATTTCATTGTTTTTTTTGCTATAATAGAGAAGATGCTTCAAAAATTAAGGGAAGACCTATAAAGGAATAGGACCCTAGGTCGTCAACGAAAAGAAAACCGGAAAAGAACAAATGAGGAGTCTGAAAATATGGAAAAAAGTCGAATCATCGTGGTGGGCGGCGGTCCCGCGGGAATCTTTGCCGCCCTTGAGGCCGCATCAGGAGGTGGCGAGGTGCTATTGTTGGAAAAAAACGAAGTACTGGGCCGAAAACTGAAAATCACCGGAGGGGGTCGGTGTAATCTGACCAATAGCAAAGATAAGAAAGAACATCAACGGGCAACGGTGCATAATCCCAAGTTTTTGTATAAAGCCTTTGAAGCGTTGGATCCTAAGGGCCTGATGAAATACTTTGAAGACCGGGGATGCGCGTTCAAACTGGAAAAAGAAGGAACGGTTTTTCCAAAAAGCGATGACAGTTCGGAAATTATTAATATTTTAGCAAAGGATCTATGGGACCGGGGGGTAACTATTTGGTACAACCATAAGGTGGAAAGGGTTTTCGTCCAGGATCAACAAGTTCAGGGAGTGATTTTAACCGACGGCAGGAAGATTCCCGGGAATCGAGTGATCATTACCACGGGGGGCGCCTCCTATCCCCAGACGGGAAGTACGGGGGACGGATATGTAATGGCGAAGGATCTGGGACACGGGATCAAGAAAATTAAACCCGCCCTTACCTCCTTTGAGATAAAAGAGAATTGGGTAAAAACCTTGGCAGGAACCTCCTTTAGGGATACCTCCCTAAGAATTTTAAAAATGAATAAGCTCCAGGAAACCGGAGATCTGCTACTCACCCATTACGGAATTTCCGGTCCGCCGGTGTTAAAGCTGAGCAGTTATATCAATGAGATTGATCTGAAGGAAAACCCGGCCACGGTGGCGATTGATTTTTTCCCCCATAGGCACCGGGAGGAATTGAAGGAATGGTTTTTGGACCCGGACAAAGGAAAGAAAAATCTGGGCAGTGTGCTGACGGAGTTTTGGCCGAAGAAATTCATCGAAGCAATCCTGGTTTTTTTAAAGGTGCCCAAGGACCGGAAAATGAACGGATTGAAAAAAAAGGAGCGGGCCGTAGTACTGAATGCCCTAAAGGGGCTAGAGCTTACCGTGGTGGGATTATCTTCGGTAAAAGACGCCATCGTTACCGCCGGAGGAGTGGACGTGAAAGAGGTAAATCCCTCCACCATGGAGTCGAAAAAGGTTTCCGGGCTGTATTTTGCCGGAGAGGTTCTGGACTTAGACGCCATTACCGGTGGGTACAATCTGCAAATTGCCTTTTCCACCGGCTTTGTGGCGGGGAATGCCGCCGGCAGAAAAGAGGAGCAAGGATGAGACGAGAGTTGATGGACAATCAAAAACCAAACCGAAAAAATATCGAAGCCTTTCAACAAAACCTGTTGCAGTGGTATCAAAAGAACAAACGGACCATGCCCTGGCGGGACATCGAAAATCCCTATTATACCTGGATTTCGGAAATTATGCTGCAGCAAACCCGGGTGGATACCGTAATACCCTATTTTTTGCGGTTTATTGAAAAGTATCCCAGGGTTCATGACCTGGCCAAGGGAAAGGATGAAGACCTTCTTAAGCTCTGGGAGGGCCTGGGATATTACAGTCGGGTAAAAAACATGAAAATTGCCGCTGGGGAAGTGGTGGAAAAATACGACGGCGTATTTCCAAAGAATCCCAAGGAACTGCAGTCGCTGAAGGGAATCGGGGAGTACACCGCCGGGGCCATCGCATCCATTGCCTATGAACAAAAAGAACCGGCGGTGGACGGAAACGTTCTTCGGGTAATGACCAGAATCACGGGAAACTTCGGAGATATCAAGCTTGGAAAAACCAAAAAGGAAATAACCGAAGGGGTTCGGGCGCTGTTACCCGAAGAAAACTTAGGGGATTTTAACCAAGGATTAATTGAACTGGGGGCGGTGCTCTGCACGGCCCCTAAGGCTCCGGACTGCGAGGGCTGCCCTGTGTCGGATTTTTGTGTAGCCTTTGATAAAAATCTTCAGGGAGTACTGCCGGTAAAAAGTAAGGGGAACAAAAAGCGTTTGGAAAAAAAGACGGTATTGATTTTCACCCACAAGGATCAGCTGTTTTTACGGAAACGAAGGGAACAGGGGCTTTTGCCAGGGCTTTGGGAGTTTCCCAATGTGCAGGGGCATATAAAAGAAGGGGCTCTAAAGGAGGCCTTGGATCAGGAACCCCGGTTGATCGAAAAAAATCTTGTGGTTGAAAACATAACACCACTGAAGGATAGCAAAGCGGTATTCAGTCATATCCAGTGGAATCTGATGGCCTATCAGGTGGATTTAAAATACAACGGAGCCCCAAGACAGGATGTAGGGATTAAAGAGGACAAGAGGGGTTATCCTCTTTGGAAAGAGGAACTGATGAACAACGGCCGGTGGATACCCAAGGAAGAAATCCGTAGGGATTACTCCATCGCCTCCGCCTTTAAAACTTATCGAAAAGAGGTGCTTTCCCATGATTAAGGAAATACTGCCGAAAATATACCGAATCGAAATTCCTTTGCCGAAAAACCCCCTAAAAGCTCTTAACAGCTATCTGATCCTAGGAGAGGAAGAGTTTTTACTGGTGGATACCGGGTTTAACCGAAGGGAATGTGAAGAAGTCCTTTTTCAGGCGCTGAACTCGTTGGACGTGGACTTGAAAAAAACCAGGGTCCTGATCACCCATCTTCATGCGGACCATTCGGGACTGGCCCAGGTGTTATACAAAAATGGTGCCACCCTTCTGATGGAGCCGCAGGAAGCTGTGCGGATCAAAGCCCTGTCCGAAGAGAGGAACTGGGAGGCCATGAAGGAGGACTTAAAAACCTTTGGGATCCATGGGGGGGAGGATTTTTTCGATGAGCATCCCGGCAAAATTTATGCCCCGAAGAAAGACTTCACCTATGAAAGGATCCGTCAGGGAGAGGATATTATCCTTGGGGAGTACTCTTTTGAAGTGATTTCCGTTCCCGGACATACCCCGGGGATGATTAATCTCTATGACCGGGAAAAGGGAATTTATCTTTCCGCAGATCATGTGCTGGATAGCATTACCCCGAATATCGGGTTTTGGGGCTATGACCAGGAAAGAATGCTGGAGAAGTACTTGAACAGTCTTGCCAAGGTACGGGATTATCCCCTTCGGATCATGCTCCCATCCCATCGGGGATTGATCAGGAAACCAAAGGAGCGAATTGATGAGTTGATAGCCCATCATCACCGTCGGCTGAAGGAGGTGGAAGGGATAGTGAATGAAAAAAAACGGCCCTTAACCGTTGAGGATGTGGCCCGGAACATGGACTGGAGAATTCCGGCGAAGACCTGGGAGGACTTTCCCTCTCCGCAAAAATCCTTTGCCGCCGGGGAAGCCATGGCTCATTTGGAGTATCTAAAGGATCATGGAAGGGTGAAGGCGTACTGGGAAAATTGTGTTATATATTTTTCCAGTAATGCATCATAGTATTAATGCATCTGGATACAGAAGCCCCGTCGGTAAAATCACGTTAAAGGAGGAGAAGGATGAAACCGGATTTTGATAAAATAATAAATCGTAAGGACAGTAAATCCGTTAAATGGGACCCGGAGGTCTTAAGGGAGATCTTTGGAAAAGAGGATCTGTTACCCCTTTGGGTGGCGGATATGGATTTTGAAGCGCCCAAGGAAGTGGTGGAGGCCATGAAGCTGGAAGTGGCCCACAGCATATTCGGGTACTCCAAAAGAAGGGAGTCCTACTACGAAAACATCATTCGTTGGTACGAAAAGCGGTTTAACTGGACAATCGAACGGGAGTGGCTGGTCTTTACCCCCGGGGTGGTTTCCGCGGTGAATTACGTGCTGCAGGCTTTTGTTGATCAGGGACAGGGGGTAATCATTCAGGAGCCCGTGTACTATCCCTTTAAAAGGGCCATAAAAAACAATGACTGCCGGGTGGTTAACAACCCTTTGAAATTCCATGGGGGGGCCTACGAGATAGATTTTCAGGATTTTGAAAAAAAGGCGGCGGATCCCGATACCAAACTTTTTATTCTTTGCAGTCCCCATAATCCTGTGGGACGGGTTTGGAAAAGGGAGGATTTAAAACGGCTGGGAGATATCTGCCTGGAAAATGATGTGCTGATCTTTTCCGATGAAATCCATCACGATCTGGTTTATGAAAAGGGAGCCCATCATGTTTTGGCAAATATTGATCCGAGGTTCGCCGATCATGTGATCACCGCCACGGCCCCTTCCAAAACCTTTAATCTAGCGGGGCTGCTGAGCGCTCATCTGATTATTAAAAATGACGGATTAAAAAGAAGGTATAAACGAATCTTAGAGAAAAACCATATCGGAAAACAGACACCGGTCAGCATGGCAGCGGTGGAGGCGGCCTACGGCAAAGGAGAGCCCTGGCTGGAGGAACTTTTGGATTATTTACGGGGAAACATGGATTTGATCGATGCCCTAATAAAAGCCCACCTTCCCCGGGCCCGGTTTATCCGGCCCCAGGCCACCTATCTTGCCTGGATCGACCTTAGGGACTATGGCCTTTCGGGGAAGGCCCTGGAGGAGAAGATCACGAAAGAGGCCAAGGTGGCCTTAGACGGCGGCACCTGGTTCGGCAGCGGAGGGGACGGATTCCTACGAATCAATTTTGCCTGTCCCAGAAAGACTTTGGAGGAAGCCTTGGTTCGAATCATTAACGTCCTAAAGGAGGCATGAGGCCATGATTTATTATTTTACGGGAACGGGGAACTCCTATTATGTAGCCAAGGTGCTGGGAATTAATCTGAAAGAGGAGATTGAAAATCTTGGGGACGCCCGAAGAGCGGAAATCCACCGAAAACCCGTAAATCTAAAGGGGAGGGAGGTCTTGGGTTTTGTATTTCCCGTTTACGCCTGGGGACCGCCGAGGTGGGTGCTGGAGTTTATCGACAGTCTCGACTTTGAAGGAGGCCCGCCTAGTTATACCTTCGCCATTGCCACTTGCGGGGAGAACATTGGAAATACCATGACCACAATCAAGAAAGCCCTCGGGGAGAAAAATATTGTTTTAAACTACGGATATTCGGTAAAAATGCCCAACAACTATTTGATGACGGGCAGCAAGGTGGAGACCGGCCGGAAAGCGGAGGAGAAAATCCGCCGGGCGGATAGCCTGCTTTCCATGATCAGCGAAGACATCCGAAACCGGGGCAGGGGCTTTTATTTAAACAAAGGCTTTATGCCGGGGATACTCAGTAAAGCGGTTAACCCTCTGTTTTTAAAATTTGCCATGGATACGAAAAAATTCAGGGTCAATGGAAACTGCATCTCCTGTGGTCTTTGCAGAAGGATCTGCAACACCCAAACCATTGAACTGGTGGACGGCAAACCGGTTTGGGGTTCAACCTGTGTTCAGTGTGTGG
>CAZTIJ010000104.1:0-7616 GCA_964613365.1 uncultured Clostridiaceae bacterium
GCCCTAATGATTATGTTTGCCCTTGGGCTGGGTCTGGTTATAAAAAAAAGATCCCCAAAATCTTTAAACCCTTTGAGCAGTTAAAAAAGATCCATATCATCGGATCCTTGATCATCCTGGGGGGCGTTATCTCTTATTTCTTTTACGTCATAGTTTTTATGGATGATATTCTTCTCTTCATCCAAAACACAGGTTTTCAATTTTTGATTGCGCTCTTCTTTCTATCCCTGTTACTCTTTTTCAGCTACCTTCATTATCAGTATTTGATGCAGGTACGGGAAAAGGAAGAAATGCTCTCCCAGGCGGAAAGAGACTTTTTAAGTAAGGGATATTACCGCGGACCGGGCCTACGATATGCAAAGGAGCAGCTACGCCTTTGCCAGGAGCGAAAGATTCCCATAACCTTCGGATTTCTAGATTTGAATGACTTAAAGATTATTAACGATGAGTACGGTCACGATGAAGGGGACCGATACATTAAGGACCTTTCCGAGATGGTACTAAAAAACATCCGGGCCGCCGATCTTTTTATCCGTTACGGTGGAGATGAATTTATGTTTGTCCTTCCCGGAGCCACCAAGGAAAAGGCGCTGGATCTTAAGGAGAAGTTAAACCATGGCCTTAGTCAACAGGGTGATGACTTACCCTATCCTCGATCCTTTAGTATCGGCATTTATGAAGCTTCCTTCGAAGAAGAAATTGATCTGGATAAGATCTTAAAAATCGTGGATCATAAAATGTATATCGATAAAAAAGTGTATAAAAGCAATCGTAAAGGACTCTTTGTGGGCTATGAAGATGACCAGACCTACACAGAAACACCCCTTACGGACCTGTAGGATAACGCGCTAGATCTGTAATAAGTACTGGATAAATGAAAAACACGAAAAGACCGGATAAAGCTTCCGGTCTTTTTTCATACCCCATTAAAGGATTAAATAGAGTTATGGGATGCTTATCCCTCGTTTTGTGTTAAAGGAAGTTCAATTCTCATTTCAAATCCGCCCTTTGCTAAATTAAGGGGAGTGATCCTTCCACCATGAGCTTTTACCACATCATGGGCAATGGACAGTCCTAAACCCGAACTTTTTGTAGATTGTCCCGTATGAGTACCACGATAGTAGCGATGGAAAATCTTTGTTAGTGCCGGTTCCAATACCCCTTTTCCATTATCCTCTATAATAATCATTACCTTATCCGAAGAGGGCTTCATAATTCGAACCGCAACCTTTACGGAGGAATCATTATGGGAAAAAGCATTATCTATAATATTGATAAATAACCGCTGTAGAAGATGAGCATCCCCCTCGAGGAATATACTCTCCTGTTCATAGTAAAACTTTAGATTCTCCTCATGTATCCTCCGCTGATTTAATAAGTCAATAACCACATGACGCAGCAAGGATGTCAGATTAAGGATCTCCATTTTCAATACTAAGGATGGGTTTTGAAGTTTACTGGATAGGTTCAGATCATCCACTAAGCTTTCAATGTATTGGCTCTGCTTAATAATTTTTTCCCCATGCTTCCTTCGCACTTCTTCCTCTACGGAGTATCGGGGATCCCCTAAAATTTCTGCATTTCCCATAATAGCGGTTAAAGGTGTTTTAATGTCGTGAGAAATATTTGTCACCCATTCTTCTCGCATTTCATTCAGACTTTTTTGCTTCTCCTCCGAGGCTTTTAAGGTTTTTCCCAAGGTATCCAGCTTTTCAAAAATCTCTTGATATAGTCCTTTATTTTTCACCGAAGACTGATACTCTCCCCGGGTTAAACCATGAATCCGATCCATGACATTTTTTAAGGGCTTGATAATTTTCAAGCTGTATATCAAGCTTAAAAAAAGTAGTATGTTTAAGTTCACGATGAGTAATGTATCGAAACTATGGGCTCGTTGCACGGCATCCACATCATAGGAAAGAACTCTGCGTCGTACCTTGTCGGGGTTGAGGTACAGTAAAACCGTAAGGTTGTCACCATTCCGATAAAACTCTCCCAAGAAAACCGTATGATCCTCAGCAGCATAAAGATCAACCAATTGTCGGTTGCTATAGGATGAAAGTGCGGAGTCCGGAGAATTTTGTACAAGTATGGATTCATTTTCCCCGTTAAGTATTTGTACGCCGGCTTCATGTTCTTCCAACATCCTCTCTCCCTCAGCGCTGATCATAGCTCCCTTACCCGGTTCAAAGGATATATGGGAAAGAATCTCCTCAAAAATTTCCGGTTCCTGCAAGTCATATAGGACTCTCTCATCATAGAAGTTGTTTTTAAAGAAAAAACCGTTTACAAGAAAAATAATCATGATCACCAGTACAAAGGAGAACAAATAATAAAAGAAGAATTTAGTCTTCATTGTGCATCCCCTTTTCCCCCACCATTTTATATCCTAAACCGATGACGGTTTTAATCAAGCGGGGATTCGAGGGATCTTTTTCGATCTTTTGTCTGAGTCTTCGAATATGAACACTGATGGTATTATCATAGCCTTCGAAATCCTGACCCCATACCCGGTGAATAATCATTTCCTTACTTAGTATGCGGTCGGGGTTTTCTAAAAAATATTCTAATAGATGAAATTCCTTCGCCGTTAATACAACCGACCGATGATTTTTCAACACCTCTTTTTTTACCGGATCCAGTGTAATGGAACCCAAGGAATAAACCGCCTTTTGGGATTTTTCAGGGGCTGCTATTTTTAGCCGAGATTTCAGACGAAAGGCTACTTCCTTGGCACTAAATGGCTTAGTAATATAGTCATCCGCTCCTAGAGCAAATCCCAGTAATCGATCAAGCTCTTCGGTTTTCGCTGAAATAAACAGAATCGGTATATCCCTTATGGCCTTAATTTTTTTAAACACTTCATAGCCATCCATACCCGTCAGCATAATATCCAAAAGAATAATATCCGGTTGATACATCGGTAAAACTTCCAATGCCCTTTCTCCACTTTGTACCACTTGTACATCTGCAAAGCCTTCTCCTTTTAATACCGTAACTAGAATATCTCCGATTTCCTTTTCATCATCCACAATTAGAACCTTATATCGGGAAAAGTCTTTATCCAATAGCATCACGACTTTCTGTTGTTAAGGCTTTTTTCAATAGGATAAAGAACCAGATGATACTCACTCCAAGTAAAGCATGAAACAAGCCGGCGATATGATTCAGCCCGGCAAATTCCATATCTTCCACCGTCAACACTCCCCGAATACCCATAGTCACCAGTACCCCCAGTAATCCCGTATTGTAAAGAATCAACCAAGGGGTATATCCCTTCATTTTATCAATGTCGAACTGTCGATTCAAAACCAAGAGCAGTAAAAAGAAAAGCATTCCCAGGGCTAAGGCATGGACATGTAGCAGGCTTAAGGTCGTGGATTCATAAAAGCCACTGAGTTTCGTATATTCCCGGTAAAACACCCCCAGGATCAGACCCAGTACTCCATAGAAAAAAGATAAACGATAACTTGTTTTCATTACAACCCCTCCTTTTAAAGATTGATGGGAACTACTTTTCTTGTCGCATTTCAAAATATCCTAAAAACACAATCCAAAGATAAGCCATGGTTTTCGGTATCATCAGCATCCCCACCAGAAAATTTTGCTGTCCCCATAATACCACAGGAATATAAAAAGCAAAAGATAGGAATACTCCCAGGGCCATTTTCTTATATTGTGGATTTTCCTGTTTCTTCCCCCAAGTATAAAGAAGGTAGATCATGATAATCCCCATCACGGCAAAGGGAATATTTCGGTAAATCCCCCATATCACCGGAGGGTTTGCACTAAGCCATTGGTTTTGTGGAAATAACAGTAGCACTATTCGAAGAGCCGCCAACCCATAAAGGGTAACATCTAATTTTTTTAAACCCCTAAGATCAAACTTCATTTTCCAAATATGATAAAGTAAAAGATAAAAAATCGTCATGGTAATGGAAGTCATAAATCTTCCGAAGCCTAAAGCTTCAGGGTAGTTCTCCAGTCCCGCGGTCAGTAATGCATAGACTCTCGGCACCAAATGAAAAGCATCTCCAAAGCCTAATAAGATCGCCATTACTCCGAAGTATTTAAAATATTTACTCCCCCGGGATCCCTTTACCATTAAAACACCTAGGGTAATTACCGTAGACAAATAAAGCACGTGAAAAATCGGTTCAAATATTTGTTGCATGTTTACGCCTCCTTATAATGTATTCTCTTCACCTTTGATGAAGGAATTGTACTTATTATAGTAAGGAGGTCTTACAGATAAATAAAAAAGATCTTACATTCATCTTAAATAATATCGAAAGTCCTTTAGTAAAGATTGAAGGATAAAAGCTCTCTATAAAATAAACCGCCTAAAAGATGGGCATAGCCACACTTTCAGACGGTTATCTCAGGTTTTGATTTAAGACCTTATTTTCCTTAGGTAAAGTGAATCCCCTCTCCCTTCAACATCAGTAGGGCTTCATGGATGGATTCCGATGTGGTGGGATGGGCATAGACCACGTTTACAGCCTGGTCAATAGGCGTTTTTTGTGCAATGAGATTGGAAAGCACCGCCATTAAGTCCGTAGCATGGGGACCCACAACGGTTCCTCCGATTACAACCTTTTCCTTTTTATCTGCAATTAGTTTTACAAAGCCCTCGGTGGCACCCATGGCAACGGATTTTCCGTTGGCCATAAAGGGAAATTTGCTAAGGATCATTTCCTTGCCTCTTCTTTGGGCTTCCTTTTCACTGAGTCCTACGTGCCCTACTTCCGGAGATACAAATATGGCACTGGGAATATGGTCATAGTCGATTTTTCGTGCCCGGGAAGTGATATGGTCCACCGCCACCATTCCCTGGTGGGAGGCCACATGGGCCAACTGTATAATGTTAGTCACATCCCCTATGGCATAGATGTTCTCGGAACTTGTTCGCATATATTCGTCCACATCGATTCCATTTTCCTTATCGTTCAGTTTCACACCGAGGGCCTCTAAATCGAGGCTATCCAGGTTCGCCTTTCTACCCGCGGCCATGGCTATTTTTTCCGAGGCAATATAGGCTTTACTTCCCTTCCTTTCCACCTCCAGCACCTTTGATCCGTCCAAGGCTTGGTTAATTGCCGTAGCCTTGGCTTCTTCGTAGATTGTTATTCCCTTATCCTCCGCTGAGGCCTTAATTACCTCTGCCACATCCTCATCCAATTCCCCAAGAATCTGGGAGCTGTATTCCACCACGTAAACCTTTGTCCCCAACGCCTGATAAATAAAGGCAAACTCCATTCCGATCACCCCGCCGCCAATAATGGTAAGGGACTTGGGTATTTCCTTAAGATTTAAAAGCTCTCGGTTGGTTAGAATGTCTTCATCTTCTCCCCCGGGAATGGGAAGTTTAAAAACCTTGGAACCCATGGCTAGAATCAAATTTTTATACTCTAGGGTATAGTGAATTCTTTTCGTGTTCGCTTTGATCCTTCCACCATTACTTACTGCAGCCCTAGCGTTGATATAGGTTATTCCATTCGCCTCCATCAGATGCTCAATCCCACCTACCAACTGCTCTACCACTCCGTCTTTTCGTGCAACCATCTTTGAAAGATCCACGGCTGTTTTCTCCACGGTAATTCCATGATCTTTAGAATTTTTCAGCCCTTCCAAAATGTTTGTGCTGCTGATCATGGCCTTTGTGGGAATACATCCGTAGTTCAGACAGGTTCCTCCTAAGCGGTCCTCCTCTACAACGGCTACGGTTAACCCTTGCTGGGCTCCTCTTATGGCCGCCACATATCCACCGGGACCTCCGCCGATGACCAAAAGATCCACGGAGAGATTTTTTTCTTGGGGCTTAGATATGCCAAAGCTGTAGCCCGGCTTTTTTTCTTTAGCCATCGCCTTTTCATCCACGGCGATTTCCCCGATTTTTTCCCCCTTTTTCACCGTATCCCCTTCTTCGATTTTAAGACTGAGGATTTTTCCCGCAAAGGAGGATTTGACGGAAAAGGTTCCCTTCCCTGACTCTACGGTCAGTAAAGTCTCCCCCTGGGTTACCTCATCCCCTTGTTCCCTATGTAATTTTCCTACCATGGCTTCCTGATCATGTCCGTTTAGTTTTTCAATAATGATATCTTTATTCATAGCTCCCTCCAAAACCAGGGGGAAGATTCCTCTTCCCCGTATTTTCATATTTACTTCAACCTTCCCTTAGGCAAAGTCCTTTTCAAACTCCTCAATGCATTCCTGTAATAACGTTACGGTATAGGCCATAGCAGGACCTCCTCCAAAGGCTACGGAAACCATGGCGGATTCCAGAATTTCCTCTTTGCTTGCTCCGGCCTCCAGGGCTTTATAGGAATGATATACGATACAATATTCGCAGCGGTTATAGCAACCGATGGCCACACTCATCAACTCTTTTGTTTTCAAATCCAAGTGCTTCGGTTCGTAGGATGCGCCTAAAAGCCCCATAAAAGCCTCCACTTGCTCTCCGTTGGTCTTCGAAAGATTCTCCAGTCCCCCTACAAAATCATTTAACATTTCCCTTACATTGTACGCCATAATAACCCTCCTAATAGTAATGTTATTTTACTTGCTATAGCAAGTATATGTTAAGTATAGCAAGTTGTTTGTTAAAAATCAAACATTTTTTTAAAAAAACGATAAAAAAAGAGCTGCTGTTTTTTTGACTTACAGCAACCCTCTTATTCTATAAAAGTTCTATTCTTCGTCCTTCGAGATATTATCCACCATTTTTTCCAGTACCCTTTCAAAAATCATTAAATCCGATTCATCGATTCCCTTAATCAAATCATTGTTAAAATTATCCCCATAGGGAAGGAGTTCTTGAAATAAGGTAGCCCCTCGCTTTGTTAAGCTTACATAGGTTACGCGCTTGTCCTTTTCACTTCTCCTTCGATGGATCAAGCCGTCCCGTTCCATACGGTCCAGTAACCTTCCCCCACTAGAATCCTTTACATCCATCAATCGAGAAAGCCTACTTTGAGAAATCGGTTCCTCTTTTGAAATAAAGTAAAGGGCAATCCACTGTATTCGTGTTACTCCCGTTTCTCTTAGCCTCCGACCGAAGGCTTCGGAAATCTGCTTCATGGCATATTCCGTTATGTGACCCACTCAGCGATCCAAATCAAAAAACATTCCATCACCTCAATTTCTCTATCAAGATCTGTCTTTATGTTTCTATTTTATTCCTTTATAAAAGATCCGTCAAATCTAAAGAAATAGGGTTCTCCATGGAATGCTTATTTTATCAGGTATCCTAGGGAAGCTAGATCCCATATTATCTCCTCCCCGGGATTTTTTTATATGTACCCGGGATTTTAAGATTCAACGAGTTTTTTCACCAAATCCAGTAACCTATTAAAAAGGAAAAAACAAGGGCAGTAACAAAACAATGCTTATGCCGATAATCAACTGTAAGGGACTTCCGATTTTCATAAAGTCCGAAAACTTATACCTACCCGCCGCCATTACCATTGCATTCGGTGGTGTAGCCACGGGGGTGGCAAAGGCCATACTGGCTGCAAAAGCCACGGCCATAACCATGGGATAGGGACTGACCCCCATGTTTTCTGCGGTTAAAATGGCCACGGGATATAAAAGCACCGCCGTTGCCGTATTGCTGA
>CAZTIJ010000105.1:0-7462 GCA_964613365.1 uncultured Clostridiaceae bacterium
ATAATGCATATATTAATCATATATGTAGATGTTAAATATGTTACACTGCGAATTTTTTTAATTGTTACGAAGATGAATGTTCTAAAAAGAAAGGATGATTAGTATGGAAACGGAACTGAAAGAAATATTGTCGAAGGATAAGCTTTTTACTCTTCCCCCTTGGACGCATCAAAAGAAATATTTGAAAGAAATTTTATCCATTCATAGCTATATAAAGTTCGTCTCCTTAGTAGGAGTAGATCTTGGGGGAAACGATACAGATGAAAAAATACCCGTATCTTTATTCCTAGAAGAACTGGACAGCTTTTTAAAAGAAGGAGTACAAACCGACGGGTCCAGTGTAATTTTGCACAAGATTGCCACACTGAATAATGCAAAAGTGGATTTGATTCCGGACTTAGAGGTTAATTGGTTCGTGGACTACAACTATTATTATGAAGATCCTAAAACGAATAAGCCCTTAGGAACATTACGGATTCCGGCTTTTTTGAAACATGATGAAAAAATGGTGGATTCCCGTTCCATCTTAAAAAGAGCAGAGAACCACTTTGAGAAATTTATGCTTGACTCCATTGATAAGTATAAGAATGGTCAGCTTCGTGATCTTTACGAAAAAGGAGTCAAGAGAGTGGTTTTAACCACCGCTACGGAATTGGAATTTTGGGTAAAAACTCCGGAAGAATCCGCTGATGAAGAGAAGCTAACCACCTCTCAAATGTTAAAAGAACAATATTGGAAACGTACGAAAGGAAATGTTCGGACTGCTTTGGAAGAAGTGATGATTATTTTAGAGGATTATGGCTTTGGTCCGGAAATGGCCCATAAGGAAGTTGGGGGAGTCACTGCAAAGATCGGATTAACAGGCAAGTTTAATCATGTAATGGAGCAACTGGAAGTCGACTGGAAGTACAGTACAGCTCTACAAGCCGCAGACAACGAACTTTTTATCCGGGAATTAATTGAGGAAGTATTTGAATATCACGGGTTGGAAGTCACTTTTTCGGCAAAGCCCATAGAAGGTGTTGCGGGTAGTGGAAAACATACTCATGTGGGTGTACAATTTCTATTAAATAACGGAGACAGACTAAATGCGTTTATACCTGAAGATGTGAATAAGGACTTCCTAAATCCGATTGGATGGGGAGCTTTTATTGGAATACTTAATAATTATGATGTGATTAATCCATTTATCAATTCCACAAATGACGCCTTTAATCGCCTAAAACCCGGATTTGAAGCTCCGGTTTCCATTGTAGGTTCAGTGGGACACACGCCGGAAATTCCTTCAAGAAATCGGACGGTTTTATTAGGACTGGTTAGGGATATTGTCAATCCTCGGGCCACTCGCTTCGAACTACGATCTCCAAGTCCGAACTCCAACACCTATGTTTATGTTGCCGCTATGTATCAATCTATGCTGGATGGAATTAAGGAGGTACTGGCTGCCGGTTTATCCGGCAAGGAAGTGGAAAAGGAGTTCTCTAAGTCTCTTGGAGAGGAGAAGTTTTATTTAGAAAAAAGCCGGGTTTATCGAAGCGAAGAGGATGTTTTTGATGACTACACGGAAGGCGAACGGGAAAGAATGTTTGGGAAGTCTCCGGCTACGGTATGGGAATGCATCCATATTTTCAATCAAAACTATGATAAAAAGCAAATGCTGTACCAAGGCGGAGTTTTTAAAGAGGATATTATTGACTCTATTATCGAAGCCAATCTGGATATCTGGATCAAGGAGCTGATCGGAAGAATTCTTCCGGAAAATGCTGAATTAGTCCGTTCTTGTAGAAAAATTCACGGGGATCAAAACTTGTCGGATTTAGATGTGGTTAATTGGGAGAAGATAAACGGTCTTCGTTATGACTTGATGAAGGATCGATTGGACAAGACCTCCTTATTTTCAAAACTAAAAAAAGAACTGGAAGCCAAAAATTACTTAGAGGCTTCAAAGTTACAACAGGAAATGCAACAAAACATTACGAAACTTAAAGCACTTTATGGGGAATATCGAAAGAATCTATTAGAGGATATGAACGGTTCAAATGAGTTTTAAACATAAAACCTTTGTTTTAAGGCTAAAATCCTGGGTATTAAAACTATAGGTTTGAGTCTAAATAGGAAAGGAAGTGTTAGGATGTATTGTAGAAATATTGAGAAGCGATTGAAAAAGCTTACTGACTCCATGAATCTTCAACAATCCAAAGAGGAAGCCCGAAGAAAAGGCTTGTTGAAAGGCCTAGCCTTTGGCACCCTTCTCGGTGCAGTAGTAGGAGTACTGTATGCTCCGGATAAAGGGGAGGTTACCCGTCAGAAGACAAGGGACGAAGTGATACGCTTAAAGGAACAGATGGAAGATCACCTAGAAGATGGTAAGGAAAGGGCATCAGAGTTACTAGAAGAAAAAAAAGATCGGGCTGAGGAAATTTGGTTGAGTACTAAAACCAATTTTACGACGGAGAAGGAAAACAGGGAGGAAGACTATTCCCAGGAAAAGGGCGAAAAAGAAGAATAAAAATATTGAAAAAGGAGCGATAGTATGGAACTTACAATAGATTTACAATCAATATTGATGCTAGTGTTAATTATATTAGTCATAGCCGTGGTTTTGTTTGTATTAAAGTTGGTCCAGACGATGAAGGGCATCAACACGATCATAGAAGCCAATGAGAAAAACATTAATGATACTCTGAATAGCATCCCTAAAATCACCAAGAATATTGAAGATGTCACCACGGGAATTAATGATGAAATGGAAAATATCACAGGCTCCATTGAAAATGTAAGTGGCACAATCGACACGACCACGGATTTAGTTAACACCCTAAATCAAGAGGTATTACAACCTCTTTTGGAACTAGGGTCCTTATTAATGATGATTAAGGATTTTATACCTAAGAAAAAAAAGAAGAAGGGTTTGTTTAAATAACATACATAGTATGTATATCACAATAAAAAAGCGGATTCTTCCGCTTTTTTAAAACCCTTAAAGGAGGAAACGCATTGAAAGAAATAGTTTTAGCAGCCGGTTGCTTTTGGGGAGTGGAAGCTTATTTTTCAAAAATAAAGGGCGTGGTAAAAACTGAGGTGGGTTATGCAAACGGGAACACGGAAAACCCTACCTATGATGAAGTATGCCATATGAACACTGGTCATGCAGAGGCCTGTTATATTAAGTTTGATGAAAATATTATATCCTTAAAGGAACTTTTGGTACGATTTTGGAAAATAATAGATCCTACCTTGTTGAATCGTCAAGGACCCGATGTTGGCGCTCAGTATCGAACAGGAATATATTTTTTAGAGGATGACGATCGAGACGTTATATTAGAATCCCTTCAAGAGGAACAAAACAACTATAACAAACCCATTGTCACAGAGGTACAGCCATTGGATAACTATTATACAGCAGAGGAATACCATCAGAATTATTTAAAAAAGAATCCTAAGGGCTATTGTCATATCGATTTGACGCAAATGGATTAAACATCTTGACAATTACCAACAAATCATTATAATGATTAACAACAGTTAATTATCTATGAACAGTGAAGGAACGAGTAGCAGATTGCAGTCTGATAACAGAGAGAAAACTGGTAGGTGAAAAGTTTTCCAGACGTGACTGTGAATTACACTCCCGAGTTCCGGCATGAAGATGCCGCGTCGAAACCGCGTTATGGTTATTAAGAGACATTCTATTATATAGGATGTAATTAAGGTGGTACCGCGAGCTTTTCGTCCTTAGTATACATACTAAGGAGAAAAGCTTTTTTCTATTTCTTATCTTATATCAGCTTAAACGAGGCAAATAATTAATTAGTTAAGGAGGGTGTGCTATGAAAAATGTATATGAAGAATTACAGGAAAGAGGATATGTTGAACAGGTTATTCATGAAGAAGAGTTAAAAACTCTATTGGGAAAAGAATCCGTAACTTTTTACATCGGTTTCGATGCCACGGCTCCCAGTTTAACCCTGGGACATTTTGTTCAGATGATGGTGATAAAAAGGATGCAAAATGCCGGTCATCGCCCTATTATTTTATTCGGTGGCGGAACCACCATGATCGGAGATCCTTCGGGGAAGCAGGATATGCGTAAGATGTTAACCAAGGAGACCATTGACGAAAATATTGAATACTTTAAAGGACAGTTTCAAAAGTATATCGATATGGATGAGGATAAAGCCATTGTAGTAAACAATGCGGATTGGCTATTGGATCTTAATTACATTGAATTTATCCGGGAAATTGGAAAACACTTCACCATTAACCGTATGCTTAATGCAGAGTGTTACAAATCTCGCTTAGATAAAGGATTAACATTTTTAGAGTTTAACTATATGATTATGCAGTCCTATGACTTTTTAGAATTATATCGGCGGCATAATTGTAAGTTGCAAGTGGGAGGGAGCGATCAGTGGTCTAACATCCTAGGTGGATATGAACTTGTTCGCAAATTGGAAAGGGATTCGGTGTATGCTCTGACCTTTAAGCTATTGACAAACTCGGAAGGTAAAAAAATGGGAAAAACCGAATCGGGAACCATATGGTTAGATCCGGATAGGACTTCGCCCTATGAGTTTTTCCAGTATTTACGAAACGTTAACGATGCGGATGTGGAAAACTGCTTAATGCTTCTTACAATGATTCCGACGGAGGAAGTGAAACGACTTTCCTCTCTGGAAGGTAAAGAAATTGAAAAAGCGAAAGAAGTATTAGCCTTTGAAACCACTAAGTTGGTTCATGGAGAAAAGGAAGCCCAAAAAGCATTAGAGACGGCAAAAGCACTGTTTTCCGAGAAAGCTCACTCCGACGATGCTCCCACGTCGGAAATGAGAAAAAAGGATTTTGAACAAGGAAAGGATATTTTAACCTTGCTTACGGAAACCGGTTTGGTTAGCTCTAGAGGTGAAGGCCGTCGCTTAGTTCAACAAGGTGGGGTTTACGTGAATGAAAAAACCATAAAAGATATTCATCATTTAGTAACCCTAGAGCATTTTCAAAAGGATAAATTAATGATCCGAAAAGGGAAAAAAACCTATCACCAAGTAAAAATCCAATAACGAGAAACTTAAAAATCCCCTCTGATAGTATCTCAGAAGGGGATTTTTGCAATTACATTAACCTTTTTGGACTACAAGAGGTGTTTAATAGTAGTTTAGATATTTCCTTAGCTCCCAGTCATGAATTTCTCTACTGTAATCTCTCCACTCTGCTTTTTTCGCTTTAATGTAAAGATTGAATATATGCTCGCCAAGGGATTCTTTCATAAAGTCACTGTTTTCAAGTTCTACAAGGGCTTCACCAAGGGTTTCGGGAAATCTTTCAATTTGTTTTTCTTCCCGGGTATCACAATCCATATCATAGGTGCAGCCGTCAAAGTACGCCGGCGGTTCAATCTTATTTTTGATTCCGTCCAATCCTGCGGATAAAATAGCCGCAAGAGCAAGGTAATGATTGGCAGTGGGATCCGGATTACGAAGCTCGACCCGGGTTCCTGAACCGCGGGTTCCGGGGATTCTAATCAAGGGGGTTCGGTTCTCTATACCCCAAGCGATGTCCGTCGGTGCTTCATAGCCAGGCACAAATCGTTTATAAGAGTTTACGGAAGCATTGGTTATTGCAGAAAAAGCCCGGGCATGCTTTATGAGTCCTCCAATGAAGTAGTAGGCTTCTTGGGATAGTCCCAACTCATCATCCTTTGCCTCAAATACATTTTTACCGTCTTTAAATAAAGACTGGTTGATATGCATACAGGTTCCATGAGCATTCTTTAAAGGTTTCGGCATGAAAGTAGCATGAAGGCCATGTTTCTTTGCGATAGTCTTTACAACCAGTTTAAAAGTAGAAATTTGGTCTGCAGCCTTTAAGGCCTCTCCATACTTGAAATCAATTTCATGTTGTCCCGGAGCCGCTTCATGGTGAGAGGCTTCTATTTCAAAACCGAGTTTTTCCAACATTAACACCATATCCCTACGGGCATCTTCCCCTAAATCCGTAGGTGACATATCAAAATATCCTGCGGTATCGTGGATTTCAGTTGTGGGATTACCATCCTTGTCCCGTTCAAACAAGAAAAACTCAACTTCGGGACCGACATAATATTCATATCCGTATTCTTTCAGTTCAGCTAAAACTTTTTTCAGAACACCTCTTGGACATCCGTCAAAGGGCGTTCCATCTGTATTATAAACATCACAAATCATTCGAGCGGCTTTTCCTTCAGAGTCGGTTCTCCAAGGAAAAATCTGAAATGTGGATGGATCTGGTACTAACACCATATCGGACTCTTCAACACGTACAAAACCTTTTATTGAAGAACCGTCAAACATCACTTCACCGTTTAATGCGGAATCCAGTTGACTTGTGGTAATAGCAACATTCTTTTGCTTACCGAAAATGTCCGTAAACTGCAAATTAATAAATTTTACATTTTCCTCCTGGACTAACCGCTTAATATTGTCACTGGATAAATCACTACTTAAATCGTTCAACAAAATCACTCCTAATTTTTTTTTGGGTGTGTTGCTCTAACTAAACTACACTTAACTATATCATTTTCTATTTAAACCAACAATGTCTCTAGAGCGCCAAGGGAAGCCCTAAGTTTTCCTGTGTGGAGCTGAACTGCCAATAGCACGAATTTCTTTAAATTTAAGGACAAATATTACTTTTTATTGCCCTATGCTTAACTCTGATAAAAAAAGTAAGACCGATGTGGTCTTACTTCCTTCTTGTTTTATTCAGTTAAGGACTGAATAGAAAGTGATTTCTTTTAGGCTTCTTCCGCAATAAAGGTTCGGGTAGATAGTTCCTTATCAAGCATAAATAATCCATTCGGATTGTTATTGATTAGTTTAAGCTTTTCTAAAAGATTTGTCATAGTGGCCTCTTCCTCTACTTGTTCATCGACAAACCAATTTAAAAAACTTATGGCTGGATAATTTTTTTCCTCTGTGGCGATATCCATCAAATGATGGATGCGTTTTGTAACAAATTGTTCATGCTCCAGACCGGCTTCAAAAATATCGATCATGGATTCAAAGCTTGTTCTGGGATCATCGTATCCAGTAATGAGTACTTTGCCTCCCATTTCATCAATGAAATTGAAAAACTTCATTGCGTGAAATCGTTCCTCTTCCGCTTGAACGATAAAAAAATTGGCGAAACCATCCAGGTTTTGCTCTTTACAGTAAGCAGCCATGGCTAGATAATAATTTGCAGAAAAAAATTCGTGTTTGATTTGCTCATTTAACTCATTAATTAGTTTTTCCGATAACATAAAATCCCTCCTGGTTATAAAATAGTATATTTACTACCGCTTGAATTTATTATAACATAATACGCCGTATTTTTATCGGAATACAGAAAAATATTAAGAAAGAAGGCTCACGTCTTTTTATATCCTTACAAAAAAGGTATAATATAAATGATATATTCTTTGGAATTAAAAAACAATAATAACATA
>CAZTIJ010000106.1:0-7447 GCA_964613365.1 uncultured Clostridiaceae bacterium
TTCTGTAAGCTTTTTTCGGCTTGTATTTGAAAACCGTAATTTTTTTAGACTTTCCTTGTTTTTCTACTTTTGCTTCGACCGAAACACCATCTAAAAGTGGAGCACCAAAAGTAAAGCTCCCCTCTTTAGAAAGTCCAAGAACCCGGTCTAAGGTTACTGTTTCGCCTTCATTAACATCTAATTTCTCGACGAATACAGAATCGCCCTCTGCTACTTTGTATTGTTTGCCACCAGTCTCGATAATTGCGTACATCTATCAAGCACCTCCTCTTATCAAACTCGCCAAATATAGGCAACATTTTTGTTTTAAACCTTATTTGCGCGGCTACTACAAATATAAATAATATCATATTTGTGCTTTTAAGTCAATGTGTATTCCTGTTAATTTGAAAATCTCCATAGCTCTGATCTGTATCCTCTTTAAATTGAATCCTGATTTTATAATACTCTTCAATTCTTTTTATCCGTTCCGGCTTAGCGGTTAATTTCTTTTTCAAGTCCGGATGGACTTTGAAGAGAAAATCTTTTCCTGAAGCGTGTTCAAGTTTCCTCAAAACCTCTTTTTCTACTTTTAACAAAAAGAAATCCAAGGACATTCTTCTACCAGTGCCATTACAGTGACTACAGTTACAGTATAAATATTTATCTAGGGTTTTGCTTTGTCGTTTTCTGGTGAGTTCTACGAGTCCCAGATTTGTGACTCCCAAGATCTTAGTCTTTGTTTTATCATGATACAGGTGATTTTCAAAGGTATCGATCAGTTCTTTGTAGTGTTTATCCTTTTGCATATCGATAAAATCGATTATTATGATACCACTAATATCCCGTAGTTTTAATTGTTTTGCAATTTCTCCAGAGGCTTCTAAGTTGATTTGCAAAATCGTCTCTTCAAATTCCTGTTTTCCGGTATATTTTCCGGTATTCACATCGATTGCGGTCAACGCCTCTGTATGATCAATGACTATATATCCTCCGCTTTTCAGCCATATCTTCGATTTGTAGATCTGTTGAAGTTGAGAAATAATATTATACTTAAAGAACATCGGCATTTTTTCTTTATAAAGCTGCATTCTATTCACTAAGTCGGGATTTAATGTTTGCATTAGGGACAGGCTCTTGTTGTATTCATTTTCCGAGTTGATATACAGGGTCTTAACATCCTTAGTAAAGTAGTCCCTTAACACTTTATGAGCAATTCCCCATTCCTCAAAAATTTGTTTTGGAGGGTACTCATAGGACCCTACCCGTTGGATATCTTTCCATGTTTTAATGAGATAGTCCAGTTCATCAGCAAAGTCCTTCCCTGAATAATCCTTTGCGGCGGTTCTTACGATTAATCCATAGTCCTTCGGAAGGTATTTTTTAACCTCTCTTTTGAGCCTTTTTCGTTTTTCAGGATTCTGAATGCTCCTTGAAATACCAATCCCATGTTCAAACGGCAATAAAACAATGTTGCGTCCGGGGATCCCTACTTTTCTGGTAATTTTAGCTCCTTTGTCTCCAATTTCTTCTTTGGTTACTTGTACGATAATTCCTTGTCCCTTGTTCAAGAGCTTTTCGATCGTCATTTCTTTGCTTTCCTCTTTAGGAGTTAAAGCATCATTAATATGGAGATAGGCATTTTTTTCCCGCCCGATGTCTACAAAAGCAGCCTGCATCCCCGGCAAAATATCCACAACTTTTCCTAAATACACATTATTTAAAATCCGTGCCGAGTCTTTTTTTTCCACATAAAACTGAGTTAGTGCTTGGTTTTCGTCAAGTATTGCAATTCGAACTTCTTCAGATCCAGTATCTACTAAAATCGTCTCCATAAAGTCCCCCACTTCCTGAATGCTTACTCCACGGCATCAATAAGATTTTTCAGCCCCCCATTTAGCTCTTGATAGAGGTCCTTTCTTATTATTTCTACCGATGCAACTTCTAGAGACCTATCATCTTCTGTTTTTACCCCTTGCTTATTTAGGTGGCTTTCAAATAGTTTCATAAGATCCTCGGGTTTTAAATTCCCTTTGGAACCTGTGGTTAACAAAGTGTACAAAATCCCTTTTTCTCCCTGGATACTTTCTAAAGTAAATGTCTTAATAAAGGGTTTTACGTCCACTTCTTTATACTCTTGGTGCCGTTGCCTTCGTTTTTTCTTCTTTTTACGGGTAATCACAATATTGTCTTCCTGTAAAAATTCACGTATCCATTGTTCAAAGCTGTCTCGACTCCAATTTTCATCGTTGAACTTTACAGCGATCAAATAGTCCGAATACTCCACCATAGACATCAAAGAATCTTCCTTGGAATCAATATACTTTCCCTCTACTATCCTAATACCTTTTGGCATATTCCGGTTAACTCTTTGTTGAAAATCTTTAAAAGGAATCTTTTCATTCATCTTCAAATCAAAGTATTCCCCGTAGCTTTCAACTCCAAGACTGAGGGCCGTGGCAAAGGAAATGATCGGATGGGGGTTAAACCCCTGGGTGTAGGTTATATCGATTCCCGCTCTTCTTAGTACCCGGTGAAAAAGCCTGACAAGATCTAAGTGAGAAATATACTTCATATCTCCGGTTTTAGAAAATTTTCCCCTTAACACCGACATTAACACACACCTCCCTGGGATGTGAATTTTTGACTGATTCCGCATGCCGAGCAATTTAACCGACAGTCCGGAGTTACCTCTTCGGCTTTGGCTTTATGGTTCTCTTGTATTAAAAATGACTTATTTACCCCTATATCAAAATGGTCCCAAGGTAAAGTTTCATCGTACCCTCGTTTTCTATGGTTGTAAAAATCCAAGGATGCACCCTCAGCCTCAAAGGCATCCACCCATTTTTGATAATTGAAATGATCTCCCCAGCCATCGAACTTACACCCTAAACGATAAGCCTTATATAACACCTTCGACAGCCTCCGATCTCCTCGGGCAAAGGCCCCTTCGATAGTACTTGTTTTTCCGTCATGATAATTGTAGTTAATGCTTCGATGGGTCAAGCTTTCCTTTAATAAGGATTGACGGCGATGAATTTCATCTAAAGAAATTTGTTCTTCCCACTGAAAGGGTGTAAACGCCTTGGGCACAAAAGTGGATGTGCTGACAGTGATTTTCAACCCCCCCGCCCTTTGTTCCTTAGGAATGCTATGATACTGGTTCAATACTTTATAAACCAAATCTTTAATCCCCAAAATGTCTTCATCGGTTTCCGTAGGTAATCCGATCATAAAGTACAATTTTATGTTATTATAGCCTATTTCAAAAGCTTCTTTCACCGAGGTTAAAAGATCTTCTTCCGTAATATTTTTGTTGATCACATCTCGCAATCGTTGGGTGCCGGCTTCCGGAGCAAAGGTCAAACCGGTCTTGCGTACTTTTTGTATCTCCTCTATAAGCTCCTTTGAGAAGTTATCCAACCGAAGGGAAGGAAGAGATACTCCGATATGATCTTTTTGATTGATTTCAATCAAATGATTGATTAATGCTTCGATTTCCGTATAATCGCTAGAACTTAAAGAAGCTAAGGAAATTTCCTCATAACCGGTATTTTGTAGTAAGTTATGGGCCATCTGCTGGAGTTTCTCTAAACTACGCTCCCGGACCGGTCGATAGATCATTCCCGCTTGACAAAAACGACACCCTCGGATACAACCGCGAAAAATCTCGAGAACCACACGATTGTGAACAGTGTCAATATAGGGGACCAAAATTTTGTCCGGATAATAGGCTTCATCCAGCTCCTCAACGATTCTCTTTTTTAAGGGCTGGGTACTTCCCTCTTGTTCAATTAAGCGAATATTACTTATGCTTCCATTGTCATGATACTTCACGGAAAAATGACTGGGTACATAAACACCTTCAATTTTCGATACCGCTTTTAAAAACTCAGTTTTTTGGTATCCGGCACTTTTTTTGATTTCTTTATAAAGATTTAGTATCTCTAGAATGATTTCCTCCCCTTCTCCTAATACGATGATGTCAGCGAAGTCTGCTATCGGTTCGGGATTATAACTGCAAGGTCCTCCGAGAATTACGATTGGATCTTCTTCTCCCCGTTTTTCTTGAAAAAGGGGGATCTCACCTAATTCTAAAATGTTTAAAATATTGGTATAGCTTAGTTCATACTGTAAGGTGAACCCGATAAAGTCAAAAGCTTTCAACGGCGTCTTCGTTTCTAATGCAAACAAAGACCGCTTTTCTTTCCGAAGTAAGTTCTCCATGTCTTCATTCGGCGAGAATACCCGTTCGCAAAAAATATCCTGTTGCTCATTCAGTAAATGATATAGAATCTGCATGCCTAAATGACTCATACCGATTTCATAGGTGTCAGGAAAAGCAAAAGCAAAACGAACCATATCCCGCCTTACCTCTTTATGAGCAGAATTCATTTCGTTACCCAAATACCTTGCCGGTTTTTCAACTTGCAATAACAGATCATCGATTTTCACTGCTTTTATTTCGTTACTCATATCTCCACTCCTAAAATTATTATTCTATTTACTTTTTATACCATTTATATAAATTCGACTCTTAAGTTTACCATAATTCAAAGGATAAATCAATCTTAAGAGCCGGACTACAGGGATAAAGCACAAAAAAGACTTTTAACTGATTTTTTTCAATTAAAAGCCTTATTGTTTCAAATTCGAAAGTAAAGGTTACTCTTCCCTTTTGCGTTCTTTCATTTTTTTAATAGGGATATTGGCAACTAAAGCAGGTTTCCCTCTTGAGTCTGAATCATCATCGGTTTGTACGAGTTTCACATCAAAACAACTTTCATCAATTTCAATGTATTTGGAGATCACTTCTAAGATGTCGCTTTTTAAATTGTTAATAAACTCCGGTGAGGAATTATTCCGATCGTGAATCAGTACCAGTTGCAACCGTTCCTTTGCTACATTTTTGCTTGTTTTATCCTCTTTATTAAACCATTTAAATATATTGAGATTCATATTATGCCCCCTCTCCTCTTTATTAGTTTGAATTAATCTTAAAAAAACTTTTCAATCGATCCACTAAACCATTTTCTATTTTAAACTCCTCAAAGGGTACGTCTTCCCCATCAATTCTTCGAGCAATATTTCTAAAGGAAGTTCCTGCAAAGGATTGATCCTGATTTACAACCGGGTCTCCTCTATTGGTGGAAATTACGATGTTTTCATCGTCGGGAACCACACCAATTAAATCTATAGCCAAGATATCAATCATATCTTCGGTATTCATCATATCTCCCCGTTTTACCATATCATAACGCAGTCGATTAATAATCAACTTGGGGTCCCTGATTTCTGAAGCTTCCAAAAGACCAATAATTCGATCTGCATCTCGTACTGCGGAAACCTCAGGGGTTGATACTACAATAGCTTCATCGGCTCCAACAATAGCGTTTTTAAAACCCTGTTCAATTCCCGCAGGACAATCGATGACAACGTAATCAAAAATCTCTTTTAATTCATCGATCAAACTCTTCATCTTCTCTAAGGCGATGGCATTTTTGTCTTTCGTTTGGGCTGCAGGTAATAAGTGAAGGCCAGGATGTTTTTTATCCTTAATCAAAGCTTGGCGAAGTTTACAAACCCCTTCCACCACGTCAACAATATCGTATACGATACGATTTTCCAAACCCAAAACCACATCTAAATTTCGAAGCCCGATATCTGCATCAACAACAACCACTTTCTTGTCAAGTTTGGCCAACGCTGTACCGATGTTTGCTGTGGCCGTGGTTTTTCCAACCCCACCCTTACCGGATGTGATAACAATAACTTTTCCCATTATTTTTCCCCCTTCTTCTTTCCTTTATAATAATTGGATTCAACATATACTGATTTATTCCTTACTTTAGCAACCTCGGGATTCACGGAATCCGGAAGTTTTTCATCTGGCGACCTTGCAATGATGTCTCCAATCCTTAGTTGGGTAGGATTTAAAACATGTGCGGACACAATGGCATCAAGGTTTCCGTCAGCACCGGCATGGGCAATCCCCCGTAGGCTTCCTAAGACAATAATATTGCCGTTGGCCTTGACCACAGCCCCGGGATTAACATCTCCGAAAACCACCAGATTTCCTTCATAGAACAAAACCTGCCCCGAACGTAGGGTGCCACTGTGAAATTTGGTCATCCCTTCCTTCAGTCCTTGGAAAATTGCGGGTTCAGAATCTTCAGCGATCTCTTTGAAGTTCAAATCATATTTTTCCATTACTATGGTTTTAAGTGCCGATCGTTCTTCCTCATTTATATAGGGACATTCAATATCCAATAAATTCGCTCCTTTAAAAAAACTACCGGCTTTTTCAAAGTGGGCGATCAATGCGCTTTTTATATTTTGAAAGTCCTGGTTTTCTTTGACCTTGATAATCAAACCATCTTTCGTTCCCTTAAATTCAATTAAGCTTTGATTCGTCATATTGAAACCTCCACACTGAATTTCTTCTACCAAAATATCTTGTCTCTTATAGTATTCTCTATAAATTTTAAATCTCCTGCTTATTTCTATAAAAAACTTGGCCCTAGGGATTTACCGGGTCCTCTTCAGAATCATCAAGATCTTCGTCTGTCTCTGTCAGGGTCTTATTCATACCTAAATGCTCTGCAACTATCTCTCGAAAAATTGGTGCAGAATACCCACCGGTACCCCCTTGATGGATCACTACAGCCACTGCGATTTCCGGGTCATCAAAGGGAGCAAAGCCGATGAACCAGGAATAATTGTCGTAATCATCCTTATATTGATTTAATTTTTGATTATTCACGCTGGGATTCAGCGTTTTAATAGCCTCCCGCATAGCATAGCTGTCCTCTAAAAATCTGGAGTCATCAGAATTTTCCTCCCTTAACTCTTCCATTTTCCCATAGACCTCTTCTTCCGATACTCTAAAACGGTTCAAATGCTCTAAAAGATATTCCACCTCATCCTTTGGGGGTATTTTACCCGTGAACTGTGCGGTACCGGTTTTGCCGGCTACATCCACGGGAAAATCTGTGAAGTATCTCCTCGGCGTACCTTCTTCCGTAGTTTTTAGCATTCCTTGATTAATGATATCAAGGTGTCTAGGATTCTTTAACTCCAACTCGCTTACTATCTTCGGTTCTTTTTTCTTGAACTCACCGGTTACAGGATCTTCAATTCCGTCGATGACGGATACCCCAAATCTTGTGCCCCCATTGGCCAAAATAGCCATGAAATTTGCCATTTGAATCGGGGTGTATTGATGCTCCCCCTGACCGATGGAAAGGTTCAAATCGTCCATTTCTGTCCAATAGGCTTGATTAAAATAGCTATATTTAATAATGTCTACCCAACCTTCACCGCCGTCAATTCTTTCAATGTATTCTCGGTCAATCCCTACGTCCAGTAATCGATTATATAGTTCTCCTCTGGAAGGGTTTTCCTCAGTCCAGGAAATGATCTCATCGATAATTCTTTCCCGGGGATCTTCCGAAAGATCCACCACTTC
>CAZTIJ010000107.1:0-7407 GCA_964613365.1 uncultured Clostridiaceae bacterium
CTTATTAATTAGGACAACCGTATAGACCAACCATTGGAAGAGCATACCGGCAGGTCGTGGGTCTTGCATATGCCCAGCCTGTTTCATAAACCCTGCAAAAGTTTCCTGTACACTTCCTACATTAACTATTCGATAAAAAAGGATTAAATCCTTTGTTTTATTCATTTTTCCAAGAAAAAACCCCCTTAAGGATCAAGGGGATTTAATGCTATTTAATAGATGCCCGGTAGATTTTTTCGATGGCCTGATTTAAGACCACGTCGAAGGTTTTATCCGTCTGATCCACCGCTAAATCTTGCAGCAGTGCCCTGGAGAAGCTTGCAATAACTCCGGGGTTTCTGACCAGCAGATCCACGGCTTCATCTTGACTGTAGCCTCCGGAGAGAGCCACTACCCGCAGTACATTGGGATGGTTCACCAATTCGCTATAAAATCCGTCGACGCTGGGAAGAGTGAGTTTTAGCATTATCATCTGCTCCTCTGCCAAGGTCTTTAGATAATTAAGAATTTGCTCTTTTAGAATTGTTTCCGATTCTTCTTTTTCCGGACTGTTAATGTCTACTTCCGGCTCAAGAATGGGCATCAGCCCTGCATCAAGAATTTGTTTTCCAAACTCAAACTGCTGACTGACGATTTTCTCAATACCTGAGGGATTGGCTTCCTTTATGACGGAACGCATTTTGGTTCCGTAAATGTTCCGTTTTTGAGCCCGCCCCAACATTTCTTCCAATCCCGGTATGGGTTTCATCAGTTGAACCCCTTCCGAGAGTTCCTGCATTCCTTTGTCAACCTTTAAGAAAGGAACGATTTTTTTCTTCTCCCATAGATAGTCAGGAGTTCTCATGCCTTCAACTTCCGCGTCCATCGTCTTCTCGAATAGGATTACTCCTAAGATCTTCTCACCGGTAAAGGATGGACTGCTCATAATACGGGAACGCATCTCGTGTACAAGCTCAAACATTTCCTCTTCATTGCTATAGGCATCTTCCTCAATACCATACCCTGCCAGTGCTTTCGGTGTGCTCCCCCCACTTTGGTCCAGAGCGGCGATAAACCCATTGCCACTGCGTATTCTTTCTTTTTGTTGATTTTTCAAAATACCACCTCTTTTCTAAATAGTCGTTTTTAACAATGGACTCTTTACTATACTTAATGGGTGTTCCCATTTTATATACCCAAGTTTATATTAGGGTAATCAAAGCAAAGTAAACCCTCCCTCCCCCTCTCGATTCCCGGTCTCCGTATTTATGATAAAAAGACTGAAAAAATAAGGCTGTATTCCCATAATTTCAACGGTTCACCAGGATTATCCCCTTCCAATAAGGGTATATATACAGTAGTATCACATTCTATTTTTGGGAGGAAGTAAAATGAAACGGATCGCCATCGCCTTGATGGTTCTCCTCCTGTTATCCATGACTTGGACATCGGTTGAAGCTACACCGTCCCGAACTGTCTACCAAGGCCCCTCCTCATCGAAAGTAATCGCCCTTACCTTTGATGACGGAGCCGACGGCACCAACATTGACGAGATCTTAAGAGTCCTGGATGCCCACAATATCAAAGCGACTTTTTTTCTCACCGGAACAGGAGTCAAGCATCATCCCGGCAAAGTTCGTCGTATTGTCAGTCAGGGCCATGAAATCGCCAATCATTCCTACAGCCACCCGGACTTTCGAAACCTAAGCTTCTATCAGATGAGTCGTGAGCTAAAAAGAACGGAAACCTCAATTAAAAATGTCACCGGGATTTATCCGAAAAAACTGTTCAGAGCGCCCTATGGAGCTTTTAATAACCATGTCCTTGAAGGGGTGGGCAAAGCCGGGTATCCCTATACCATTCAATGGAATATCGATACCATTGATTGGCGGGGTGACTCCCCCACAACTATTTACAACCGAGTGATCACCAAGGCTAAGCCCGGCTCCATTGTTTTGATGCACACCGGTAAAGGAGCCACCGGTACCGTAGAAGCCCTGCCCAAAATGATCATAGAACTGAAACGGCAGGGATATGGATTTGTAACGGTTTCAAAACTCTTAAAGTTTCAAAATGACAGTACTAAGACCACCGCAGAATTCTACTATTATACGGTTAAATCCGGAGACACCCTGTATCGGATTTCTTTAAACACCGGCGTTTCCATTGCCCGTTTGGCAACCCTAAACCGGATTTCGGACCCGAATCGAATCTATGTGGGACAGCGCCTAATGATTCCTAGAAGAAACTCTGCAACAGCGAAGCCTTCCATCGAGTACTATTTCTACACTGTAAAATCCGGCGACACACTGTACCGGATCTCTGTTAATACCGGCGTCTCAGTGTTGAAACTGGCCTCTTTAAACAAAATCGCCGATCCCAACCGAATCTATGTGGGACAAAAACTGAAAATCCCAAGGTAATTTAATGCTCCTATGGAAAATAACTCTTTGGGATAGGGAAAATAAACAGACAATGCCAGGCTGATTGTGTATCAGTCCGGTCTTGTCTGCTAACCTTTAGCATCTTTTGAAAAGTTGTAGTGCTTTTTTTTCATAAAGAGCAATTTATTGTTTAATAATTAATTTACGGGGTATGAAAAGAACACCTGTAAGGAGACTTTGACATTTGGCGAGTAGTTGGACGCTTTCGTCGAATAGAGTCACTAGCGTAACCGACCAATCATGGTCGGTATTTTTGTGTTCCCAAAGTTGCATTACCTGCTCCACCCCATCTTAATTGATCTGTTATCTACCATTCATTTATAACAGGTCTACATTTACAGCTACGGCCGTGGCAGTTTAAGGCTAAGGATAGTAAATCAGGTTCTAAAAGGGTAAGTTAAGGGGGGAAGGAAGATGAAAACAAGCATCCGAAAAGAGCTTCTATTCATCATCATTATTCTGATTCCTCTAGTGGTATTATATGGATGCAACAACTTTGATGAAGGTGGTTCAGAGACCGTAATGCCTGATCAGGAAACAGAATGGCCGGAAGAAGAAGAATACCGTGAAAAGAACACTCATAAACAATCTCCTAATGATGAAGAACGCTTTACCATTTGGAAATGCGGTGAAGGGAACGCAGTCCCCTTCAATACTCAAATGTTCGGTAGAGGTTCGGTTATCAGAGTGATTGATAAACCACAGTGATGGCAAAAGGGGAAAATACAGACAAAATAAATTACCGAACCTAGGGGATCTGAAAAGATCCCTTAATAAAATTTTCAGCTTCTTTCATCCCGTTCATTTCCTGCAATCCCTCCTTCCATCAGTTATAGCCTTCCAAAGTATATAGGAGAATTCCATATAACCTAGTCCCTTTATTTTTCCCCTGTTCTAGCTCTCCTGATTCAATATTTCCTTAGCTTCTTTAATATTCTCAGCCTTTCCCTCCCGGATCGCTTCCGCCATTTTCTCCAGAGTTTCAACCTTGAGCACTTCCTTTCCCAGTACGCTTTCATACTCCGTGGAAAGCTTTACCGAAAGATTGTTCAGCTTATCCAGATTCTCTTTCCTTTCTTTATAAGTCTTTTGATACGCCTCCCTTAAGGCCTTTAACTCTTCTTCATGGGTCTCTTTGATCTGTCGCCGGATTTCCTTTGCGGTTTCCTCATCGAACTCCTGTAGGGCATTTTTCTTTTTATCCGTAAGCTCCTGGATGGATTTTTTATATTCTTCAATTTCCCGATCAAACTCTTTTAAATTATAGGGATTTTCATCCTCATCCTTTTCAATTTGACGTTTAATTTTTTGCTGTTCTTTCCGATTTTCCCGAATCTGCTTTCGTATTTCCTTGACCCTTTTCAGTGCCTCCAAATGCTTATACTTTGTTTTACTCACGATCAGGTAAAGACCTCCGAAAACCAGAATGGCAATAACATAAGCCAGTCCTAAATAAAGGGTTCCCATGCCGTCAAAGAATAAGGTGTAAATCCCGAAAGGGACCGCAAAAAACGCCAGGGCCAAAGTCAATATCACAATACCGATATCCCCCAGGCCGCTGGGGAAATACAGGGCAAAAAACAAACGGTTATTATATATCTTGGGAATATTTTCATCCTTAAATACGGATCTTCCCGTAAGTTGCAACTCTTCCTCTTCACTTCTTAAATCCGCGGTTTCCTCATCAATCCGTTGACTCATGGCCTTCTTTTTAGCCTTTTCTTTATTGGACTCTACGGTTTTCAACTTTGTCCGTATGTTTTTCAGCTGTTCATCAAAGGTGGACTCCAGTTGTTCCCTACGCTGACGTGTGACGCTGTTGATCTCGCTTTCTACGGCATTTTCTTTTTGGGTCAGGTTTTGCTGTCCTTCCTTTTCTTTCAACTCCAGTTCTTTCTCCCGCTCCTTAGCGTTATTCAACGCCTCTACCTGTTCTTTAATTTCTTCTATTTCCTCTATACCGCCCTCTAAAATCGACTTTTCCATACTCATATCCTCTCCCTTGTGGGAATCGTATCGGCGATTCCTATTCTTATATATTTCTATTACATATTAATATCCTATTACTTTTTTACTAAACAAGGTCTTTAGGGATCAATGAAAAAAACTCCGCCCCATTGATGGGTCAGCTACTTTTCTTTTACGTTAAAATCAAAGAGGTCCGGTCGGTTATAATGTCCTACAGGGTCCCAGTCAAATTTCGACTGTACAATCTGATCCATGTCCAGCTCCGCAGTAATCATCCCCGCCTGATCGTACATCGGTTTAGCAATGTATTCTCCGTATGGACTGATGATACAGCTCCCCCCTCTACACATCACCTCTGGCTGATCTTTCAGGTCCTCATAGTAATTAAGATCCTTAGGATACATGGATTTTTCCACGTATTGATTGCTCATAATCACGAAACAGCGGCCTTCAAATGCAATATGTCGGAGGGTAGCTTGGTAAATTTCTCGCTGGTCCGCCGTGGGAACAATATAAAGATTGACCCCTTTCAAATACATGGCCATTCTCGCCAAGGGCATATAGTTCTCCCAGCAGATCAGAGATCCCATCTTGCCGTAAGGGGTGTCCACGACCGTTAACGTGGAGCCGTCATCCTCCCCCCAAATTACCCGTTCCCCACCGGTGGGTTTAAGTTTACGGTGTCTTCCCAAGTATCCCTCGGGACCAAAAAACAAATTGGAACAGTGAAGGGTTCCATCTAAACCTTCGCCGTTTTTCTCCGTCACTCCAATGGATAAATATATATCCAACTCCTTGGTAAGTTCCCCCAATCGATCCAGTTCCGGTCCGGGAACGGCAACGGCGTTATCGTAGTAGCGCTGATAATCCCGTCGCCCTTCCATCGTGCGTTTTCCCACCACCATCCCAAAGGTGAGCCCTCGAGGATAGCAGGGAATGAAGCTCTCGGGAAAAACCACCAGCTTCGCTCCCGTGGCGGCAGCGTCTTTCGTTAATTTCATCACTTTCTTCATGGTCTTATTTAACTCGAACAAAATCGGTGCATCTTGAATCACGGCAACTTTCAGCTTCTTTTCCAATTGAATCAGCTCACTTTCTTATCGGTTGAATTTTTGAAGATCCTCTATGCCTATTCACCGGAGTCGCCGAAATGGAACTACTTACTATCAGCACTCCCCTTAGCCGGTTTTTTTCTTCTGATATCAAAATTCTCAAAGGGTTCCGGCCCCCTGAGGACTTTTCTTTTTACCCTCATAATTCCCTCGGCGTCAGGAACCATCCGCCATTGTATTAATAAAATGTTACCCTCGGCGATTTCGATGCCGGTAATCCTTCTGGGGTATACACAGCAGCCTGTGTTAAAGTATGGAAGTTCTTGGGGCTTCGGATACTTCACTCGATGGGTGTGTCCGCAAATTAGCATGATTTTTTTCTCGTCAATCCATTTTTTATAGTTTCTTTCAATTTTGTGTTGCTTGTGTACATTTTTCACCGGACTGGCAGGATTTCGAATCCCGAAGGAATGGAAAAACCGCCAAAAGTATTTCAAGGAAAACATGGCAAAGGGCCATAACTGATCGTTTAGTAAATCTCCCTGGTGCCCGTGGACAATGAAAATTTCCTGTTGGGTCTTCGGGACTTTCAGCACCAGGGCTTCCTCAGGCCTAATGCCCCGTAGCAGACTGTACTCCGCTTCATCGTAGTGGTCATAAAAGGTATCGTAATTTTTCCGGACATATTTTTCCTTTTCCAAAAATATATTATGATTACCGTAAAGCAAAATAAAACGACCGTCCTCATGGAATTTACGGATCCGGCTGAATACACCGGCGTGGGCTTTTTTAATATGTCCGAACTTATGCTCCCAAAGCTCGTCTCCATCCCCAGCTTCAATGTAGGTATACCCCTTATCAAAGTAATATTTAAGAGCATATAAATAGGTGTTTTCATTTCTGCTGAATTCGTCGTTCATACTGCCGTTTCCTCTGTGACAGTCGCTGAAAATAATATACTTGGATTTCTCGTCAATCCTTATGACCTTGGCATTATCATAGGCCTTGGTCAATAGTTGAACGGTTCTCAATACAATCCCTCCCATTAGGATGCTACATTTTTAATATTTTATACCCTGTTTTTGAGATATCAAAAGGGGGAATCAGCCTACGCCACGACCCACGGATGAAATATTTTATTGGTATACTTAAATTGATTGGTATGTACTACGGTTTTGGGAATGAAATAACATGTTTGCTTGTTCCGATGCCAAACAATAGTTGAAATGAGGGAGGGGCCTATGAAGGAAAAGAACCGCTATTTGATAAAATTGGGATTGTTGATGAGTATATCCATTGTTTTTAGTGAGTACCTTTTTCGAACAAAAGTCACCGAAGTGCTACAATGGATCCTAGAAAGTCCCATTATTTTTCTTGTGAATCTTACGTTATTGGTGGGTCTGGCGATCCTTTTGGGTTTTTGTTTCGGAAAGCTTTACCGCGGGGTTTGGTTTGTTTTAGTGGGAAGCATCCTCCTTGGCATTGTCAATGGGAATAAAATCAACCTTCGCAGTGTGCCCTTTGAGCCCGAGGATGTTTTTTTGGTACGGGAGTTTTTTGTTCTGACCCCGAATCTAATCACTCCCCTTTCCATTGCTGTAATCCTTTTAGGCCCCACAGCACTGTACGGTCTCTTTCGACTGATCAAACGATGGTTCGGTGAACATCCCTATGAAAATTTAAAAGTTACCGCTATTTCCTCCCTAGGAGTCTGCCTCGGAGTTTTACTTCTTGGACAGGGACTTTACGCCGAAGCCTATGGACCATGGGAACTGGGCTTTATCTACTCCCTTCCGAGAGCCGTCGTGGAGGGGGAACCGGATACTTCCATGGAATGGGATGACCTGGAAGAACATTTAATGAAAGAAGCCGAAGAGGACCAAGACACCAAGGAAGTGGGAAAACAGGATCCCAACGTGATTATTTTCATGAGCGAGGCTTTTTGGGATATTAACCTTCTGGAT
>CAZTIJ010000108.1:0-7404 GCA_964613365.1 uncultured Clostridiaceae bacterium
AACACACCGAAATTGGCATCCTCCATTCTCCCCAGATGTTTTAAAGCATCCAGGGCCTTTAATACGGAAATCAGCCCCGCCCGGCTGGAGGCAATCCCTTCGCCGTAAAGACTTTCCGGCTCCTTTCTAAAGGGTATGGGATAGGCTCCCCGATTCCCGGGAATATCCACGGGAATGACAAAAACCGTGCCGTCCTGGAATCCTTTTTTCCCCGTCCAAAACCAGGAGGATTTTCCATCGGTATAGTGGGTGTTTTTTTTCAGCTTCAATTTCCTAAGGCGATAATCCAGTTTTCGTATAAAGGCCTGTTTGCTTACGGGATCGTCGGTGGCGGTATACATATTGGTCCAGGATCGAAGTTCGTTTTCCATATTGTCACGATTCTGGGTGATAAATGAAAAGGCGGAACTCTCATAGTCTTCCACCCCGTCTCCCGGTCCTTCCAGAATGGTTCCGAAATATCGCTGGGAGGCCACCTCGATTAGCCGTTGTACCAGTTTGTTATAGGGAAGTCCTACCTTTTCCGCCGCATAAACATAGGAGGCGGTGGGAGCAAGGCTGGCCATAGAGTTCACTTCCAGCACATAGGGATTGCCCTCTTCGTCGATTCGAAAATCCACCCGGGCACTGTCATAACAATCCAAGGCTTTAAAGGTTCGAACGGCCAGGGTTTTTACCTTCTCCTCCAACTCCGGAGTCAGGTTCGCCGGACATTCCCTTCCCACACTTCTTCCGCTTTTTTGGGTTTTATCCTCAAAGGTGAAAATTTTCTCCCCTTCTCCAAAAATCAGCTCCACGGGAGGCAGGGCTTCCACATCGTCATTTCCCAAAAGACCGATATTGATCTCTCGGCCTTCAATATACTCCTCCACTAAGGTAGGGGCTTTAAACTCGTTGTAGATATTTTCCACTCCCGCCTGTAATTCTTCGGGATTTCGAACGATTTTCAATCCGAAGGAGACAGCTTCGCTTTTGGGCTTTACGATCAAAGGATACTTCAGTTCCTCCCGGAGCTCATCCTTCGGGCTTTCCAGTACCGCAAATTTCGGCGTGGGGATTCCCCGCTGCAAAAGAATCATCTTTGTAATAACCTTGTCCAGGGCAATGGCATGGGTTTCAGGATTGGAGCCGACGTAGGGAATCCCCAGCATCTCCAGAATCCCGGGAATATGCATGTAACGTCCCTTTCCCTGGATCCCGTAGCTTAAGTTAAATACCAGTCCCGGTCTTTCTCCCGACACCACCCGGGGCATGAACTCCTCCAGTTTCCGAATAATGTTTTTATCCCCTTCAAAGGTTTCCACCTGATGTCCCTGTTCCACCAAGGCGGATTCCACCATGGAAATGGTGTTCAAACCGTATTTTTCTTTGTTGGGAATTCCAAAAAGGTTGATCACCGCTTGGCTTTCCCGATTATATACAATGGCGATTTTCATATGCATCTTCCTCCACATTTTTTTGCGATCGTTTTAAAAATATTCCGACAGCTTTTCCGCTTATTAATTATACCCTATTTCACCCATGATTCACAATATTAAACAGCCTCTTTCCCCGATTATTTTTCTCTCCCTTTTTCCCGGTTCAGCACCACTTTTCCCCTATGCCATCGATAATGGGCATAAAGGTCCTGGATCAGATTCACCACCACCAAGGAAAAGGGGGCTTGTTCCAAGGATCCTTTTTCTTCCAGGAACCTTCGGAGTTTTTCCACATCCCCGGGACTTTCAAATTCCCGATGATTGGCAAGGATCACCAGTATTTCCCGGTCCACCTGCTGAAAATCCTTGAATTTCCTTTTTTTATCCCCCACCCGCCTGTCGATGAGTTTCTCAATGGATACCGTTGGCTTTTCCCTCAGGGCATTCCCTCCCCTAAGGTGGTTTTCATCGATCTTTGCCCGGCGCTTGGCATCGGAACCGTCGATGGCTTCCGTAATTTCTATTCCCATGACTTCCCTGTTGTATCGGAGAACAAAATCCGGCCGTTCACTTTTGATAAAGGGGATGCCCTGATAGGCTCCGGGGTATTCCTTTTTCAAAAAGGCAAAGAAACTTCGAAATTCATTTCGCTCATTGATGGTAGTAATCTTCCTGTCCACAAGCCTACGATTCACCTCTTCCTCCTTGCCTTGAAGTCTTCCCTGAAGTTCCAAAACATCCAGGGTTCCCAGATTGATTTTGCCCCGCCCGAGCCCCGTACCCCGGCATACCATAAAGTTCTTGATGCATTTATGATGGGTCATGATCTTTCTTTTGGATCCTTTAAAAAAACGATAGCGATGAAACTGTACTTTTTTTGCGAAGGATTCAATATAGGGATCCAAAGGCATCCCTCCTTTTTTATTGAATTATTTTGCTATTCTTCATACCCGGTTTTCATCCAAAGACACAAAAAACAACGGCCTTCCCGAAGGTTCTTTTTCCACAAAAACAAAACTCCCCTTATAGTAAACAGGTACGTCCTTTTCACTGTCTACTCTAAAGAGAGTTTTTTACTTTTCCTTGCAAATCCTTATTATAGGATCCGTTTCTTTGGCTTAGATGTTTCGACTGCCCGGCTTATACGCCTTGGAGTCCCCTTCTTTGCACAAGGGACAATCCTCTTCTTCGTAGGCAATCACCTCTACGGCCAGAGCGGATTCGAAGGGGACCCCGAAATCCTCCGTACCGTTGCTTCGGTCCACGATCACCGCAACCCCGGCGACCTCGGCACCCTGTTCCCGTACAACCTCCATCACTTCTCGAACGGAACCTCCCGTGGTCACCACGTCCTCGGCCACCAGTACCTTTGCTCCCTTAGGGATGGAGAAGTTTCTTCGAAGAGTCATTTTCCCCTGTTCTCTTTCGGCAAATACATTTTTTACTCCCAGTTGCCCGGCCATTTCATAGGCCACAATGATGCCACCCACTGCGGGACCGATGACCATATCAATGTCCCGGTCTTTAAAACGCTTGGCCAAGTCTCCGATGATTTCCTTGGCATACCCCGGATACTGTAACAGCTTGGCACATTGCATATACTCCTTGCTGTGTTTTCCCGAGGTCAGTAAAAAGTGACCTCGGAGCAATACTTCGGTTTCCTCTAATATTTCAATCATTCGCTCTCTGGTTAACATGGGGTTTCCTCCTTTGATTCATGTCCGGCGCCGATCAGTTCTTCGATGCCGTCAATGTTTTCTTCCGTCAGATAGTTTTCCAGTCCTTCAATTATTTCAATCATTGCCCTGGGATTTCGAAAGTTTGCGGTTCCCACCTGGACCGCCGTGGCTCCGGCCAGGATAAACTCCAGGGCATCCTCCCAGGTGGTAATGCCCCCGATCCCGATAACGGGAATACTGATTTCCTTGGCTACCTGATAAACCATTCGCAGGGCCACCGGTTTAATTGCCGGTCCCGAGAGTCCGCCGAAGGTATTGGCCAAAAGGGGCCTTCGGGTCTTAATGTCCATGTTCATCCCCAAAAGGGTGTTGATCAGGCTGATGCCGTCGGCCCCCGCGGCTTCGCAGGCCTTGGCCACGGCCACCACATCGGTTACGTTGGGACTGAGCTTTACGATCAAAGGCTGTCTTGCCGCTTCTTTGACCTTCTTGGTCACCTGATAGGCCATATCCACATCGGTGCCGAAGGCCACTCCCCCCTCTTTGATATTCGGACAGGAGATGTTCAGCTCCAACAGATCCACCGGCTGATCCTGCAGGGCCGTAACCACCCGTACATACTCCTCAATGCTTCTGCCGGCGATGTTTACCATAGCTTTGGTATCCTGTTCTTCCAGGAAAGGGATGTCCTCCCGGATAAAGTGCTCAATCCCCGGATTTTGCAGTCCCACACTGTTGAGCATACCGCCGTAGGTCTCCGCCACCCGGGGGGTGGCATTCCCTTTCCAGGGAACGTCGGCAACCCCTTTGGTCACCACCATTCCCAGTCGGCTCAGTTCCAGATACTCTTCATACTCCTTTCCGGAACCGAAGGTGCCCGAAGCGGGCATAATGGGATTTTTCAGCTCCACCCCGGCAAGGCTCACCCTAAGATTCGGTCTTTTCACCTTTGAATTCATTCAAAGACCACCTCCTCTCCCTTAAATACCGGTCCGTCCTTACAAACCCGCTGATAATTCCAATCTTCCCCGTGGGGCCCTTCCTGGATTTTGCAGGTGCAGACCAGACAGGCTCCGATACCGCAGGCCATGCGTTCTTCCAGGGACAGTTCCATGGGGATTTTTCGTGCCCTCCCCCAGGCCTGTACCGCCTTTAGCATACCTTTGGGGCCGCAGCTGTAAATCTTCTTTGGAGCGTATTCTCCCCGGTCTAAAAGATCCATCACCGTACCCTTGATGCCTTCTGCTCCCGTGGTTGTGGCAACCGCCACTTCCGTTGCCACTTTTTTAAAGTCCTCCGTCAAAATGCTTTCCTTTTCAAAACCTAAAAGTACCCGCTTTCTACCCTTCAGTTGTTTTGACAGCTCCAGCAGCGGGGGTACCCCCACACCGCCGCCGATAATCAGGATTTCTTCCTCGCCTGACTTTCCATCCCCGTCCTCCGGTGTGAAGCCCTTTCCTAAGGGACCGAGATATTGGATTTCTTCGTCCTTTTCCAGTGTTGAAAACTCATGGGTTCCTTTTCCCAACACTTTGTAAATCAGACGAAAGGCTCCCCTTTCCCGATCCACTTCCCCGATGCTGATGGCCCGAGGCAGTAGCCGGGAACCGTCTTTGCAGTAAAGATTCAGAAACTGGCCCGGGGATGCTTCCCACGGGTTTTCCACCGCTAAAACCATTTCAAAAATTTCCGGGGTTATTGGTTCATTAATCAGTATTCGTCCCTTCTTAATCCGCTTTTTCTCCAATTCTTTCGCCTCCTTCCTAATCCATAACCCGCTGTAAGTCTTTTTTCATATCCAAAGCTGCGGCCCTGGCCGCCGGAGCAAAGTCCTTGGGCCCAAAGTCTTTTTGGTACTTTTCATTTTTATAGGCGGCGATGATCCCCCGGGAGGAGTTGATTATCGCTCCCCTCCCCCCTTTGTTGAAGTTGGGTACCAAGTCCTCCGCCGTGGCCCCTTGGGCGCCGTAGCCCGGTACCAGGAAAAAAGTATCGGGTAAAATTTTTCGGATCCTTTCCGCATCCTTGGGATGGGTGGCTCCTACCACGGCCCCCATACGGCTGTAACCCAGCTCTCCCATGGCTGCCTCTCCCCAGGTCTTTAAAAGTTTTGCCACCCGTTCATATAGAAGTTCCCCTTCCACTGTCAGGTCTTGAATTTCTTTGCTGTTGGGGTTCGACGTCTTCACCAGAATGAACAGGCCTTTGTTTCGTTGATTTAAATCCTCCACGTAGGGTTCGATGGAATCGTATCCCAGGTAGGGACTCAGGGTAATAAAATCCTCTTTAAATACCTGGATTTTCTCCCCTTCAATATCCACCAGCCCGATGTGTCCGTCGGAGTACGCCTTGGCGGTGGAAGCGATGTCTCCCCGTTTCACGTCTCCGATTACGATCAATCCCCTGTCCTTGGCGTACTGAATGGTATCCATATAGGCTTTGATCCCTGCATAGCCGTACTGCTCATACATGGCTATCTGAGGTTTTACCGCGGGAACAACATCCTTGATTTGGTCAATAATTTCCTTATTGAATCGGTAAAAAGCCTCCGAGGCGCCTTCTAAGGTCTTTCCGTGGTTCTCAAAGGCCTCTTCCTTAATGTGTTCGGGAATAAATCCCAGTCTCGGGTCCAATCCCACCACCGTAGGGTTTTGCAGTTCTTCAATCGATCGTATCAGCTGATCTATCATTGAGTATCCTCCTTTAGTCTATTGTTTTCCATCACGATTTTTCCCGAAACCATGGTAAGCACCGCTCTTCCCTTTACTTTTCTTCCTTTGAAGGGGGTGTTCCTGCTTTTTGATTGAAAGCTTTCGGGATCGATCTCGTAGGAAACTTTCGGGTCAACCAAGGTAAGGTCCGCCACTTCTCCCACTTGCAGTTTCCCCCGGGAGATTCCCAAAAGCTTTGCGGGATTGACGGTAAGTTTTTCAAAGAAATCCAGCGGGGAGAGGATTCCGGTGTGAACCAGCTCCGTCAGCCCGATACTCAGGGCGGTTTCCAAACCCACAATCCCGAAGGGAGCCTTTTCATAGGGTTGATTTTTATCCTCCCTGCTGTGAGGGGCATGGTCCGTGGCAATGATATCGATGATCCCCTTTTGAAGACCTTGAATCAACGCCTGTCGGTCCTCTTCCCGTCGAAGGGGAGGGTTCATCTTTGTATCCGTATCCACGCCGTCTATCACCTCTTCCGTTAAAGTGAAATGATGGGGGGATACTTCCCCGGAGACTCGATGGTTCTTCGCCTTTGCCTGCTCCAGAAGTTCCACGCTGCCCTTGGTGCTCATATGGCATAAATGGACCCTGGCTCCCGTTTCCCCGCTGAGAATCAAATCCCGGGCGGTGATCACGTCCTCGGCGCTGTTGGGAATTCCTTTAATTCCTAAGGCCCGGCTCCTTTCCCCTTGGTTCATGGCCCCTCCCCCAACCAGAGAAGGGTCTTCACAGTGGACCAAAACCGGAAGATCTTCCTCCTTGGCCTTTAACAAACCCTGCTTCATTACGCAACTGTCCAGCACGCTTTTTCCGTCTTCACTGAGGGCCACCGCCCCGGCTTTTTTCATTTCTTTATAGTCTCCCAGAGTCTCTCCCTGCTGAGATAGGGTCATGGAACCCACGGGGTAGAGATTGAGGATGCTCCGGTCTTTTCCTTTTTGTACAAGTTCCTTTATGATCCCGGGGTTATCGATTACAGGATCGGTGTTGGGCATATAGGCCATGGTGGTAAATCCTCCCATGGCGCCGCTATGACTGCCGGTAATAAAGGTTTCCTTATACTCGAAGCCCGGTTCCCGCAAGTGGACATGGACATCGATCAGTCCGGGAACCAGCCATTTTCCCTGTCCTTCGATGACGTTTCCTTCCTCCGTCCCTACATCCCTTCCGATGGCCTTTACTTCTTTTCCTTCAACGACCACATTCAAAACTTCATCCCTTCCGCTTGCGGGATCCAACACCCGTACTTCTCTGAATATTGTTTTCATAAACAGCCTCCTCACCAAATTTCTCAGGTTTTTTCGCTTTTAGACAAAAATAAAAAGACAATAGCAGGTTTATTAAAAACCTGTATTGTCTTGAATGTCTATGGTATAGGATTTTTCGGTAGCACAATCTGCAAAGCCCTGGGGCTTTTTTGTCAACTGCTTCATTTTTATCGCTCCTTTAGGCCTCTCGGGACCTTTTTAAAGGTATGGGAAATCCCGCTTTTTTTCCGGGGGATCTCTGTATATTCTAATGTAGCATAGCATACTCCGGACTTCTTGTCAATTTATTATTTCCTCCCCGTCATGATCAGGGGCATGGATT
>CAZTIJ010000109.1:0-7350 GCA_964613365.1 uncultured Clostridiaceae bacterium
AGACTTTGTAATAACCATGTAACGTCCCCCGGTGGGAGTAGGTGTTCCGCTTAACGGTCCTGTAGCAACAATTAGTTTATTGTCTTTGCTGAAAGCGTCTACCTTTGGGTCCACTTCTTCGTAAAAGTACTTCGTTGCCAGTCCCCGGCCTCCGATATAATCTTTGGCCCAACTCATGTTCAGATCCTCTTTGACAACCTGCCTTTCATCTAGATTGATTCGCAAAATTTTACCGCAATAACCCTTCATTGAAATTCCTCCTTTTGCATTATACAGATCCATTATACTCGGCATCTTAATATAAAACACGCAAGGATCGTGCCAAATAAAATAAAAATTCTAACAATTTGACATTATTGAAAATCCGCCATTTTTCAAGGATGAGGAAGGAGAAACGGGAGTAAAAATACCGGATCCATAGCGAATAAGCATGGGAAAAATGATATGTTCCAAAAAGAAACGAATCCGGCGAAAACGGTGTTCTGAAAAAGAACAATGTTCAATATTGAAACACTACTAGGATGAATGGAACCGAGAAAAACAATGAACCTCTTGTTTCCGTGGAGGAGAAAGGTTAACGGGATCCTCCGTACCGTTTTATTTTCCGATACAAAGTATTTCTTCCCAATCCCAGGGCTTTCGCTGCAGCGGTGATATTGTGATTGTAATGATGCAAGGCCTGTTGGATATGATCCCTTTCAATTTCCTCCAAAGTCCTGATTTCCCTAGGGGAGAAAGTATCGTGGAAGACCTTTTCCTTTGGGTCTATTGCTTCGGTGGTTCTTTTTTTCTTGTCATTGGGGGAGGGAACCATGTTTTGGGCATTGACAAACTGTTCAATCATGTTTTCCAGTTCCCGAATATTTCCCGGCCAGTGGTAATGAAGCATTTCCTCCAACTGTTCTTTGGAAAGGGAAAAAGGTTCTTTTTGTAATTTTAAGGATTTCGTTGTCATAAAATAATCAATAAATAAGGGGATGTCATCCTTTCTTTCCCGAAGAGGGGCAAGGGAAAGAGGAAGAACGTTAATGCGATAGTAAAGATCTTTTCGAAAGTTTCCTTTTTCCACTTCCTCTTTTAAGTCTTTATTCGTAGCAGCAATAATACGAACATCCACTGGGATTTTCTTTGCGCCGCCGATTCGATAAAACTCGCGATCCTCAAGCACCCGTAAAAGGTTGGTCTGCATAAAAAGTGGCATTTCTCCGATTTCATCTAAAAACAGGGTGCCCTTATGGGCCAACTCAAACTTACCTTTATTTCCGCCGCGCTTGGCACCGGTAAAAGCTCCCTCTTCATAACCGAAGAGTTCGGACTCGATCAGATCCCTGGGGATGGCTCCACAATTTAAAGGAATGAAGGGTTGGTCCTGGCGATCGCTGGCCCGATGCAAGGATTGGGCGAAAACCTCTTTTCCTGTCCCGCTTTCTCCGGAGATTAAAACCGTAGAGGGGCTGTTGGCGATTTGCTTTGCGTATTCCAGGGTGTTTAGAAATTTTTTGTTTCGGCCGATGATTTTGTCAAAGGTATACATCTTATGGTGGGGCTTGGTTTGGTTCAACTGAGAGGTGTTCGGAACCTCGGTGAAAATACAGATCATCCCGTTGCGTTTTTCCTGGGAGTCAAAAATAGGGTGTAACTCCAACGCGATTTCCAGGTTATGATGATGATAGCGAACATAAGTCCGGAATTTCGCGGGGGTGTTTTTTGAAGCAAAGGCGGATTGGACCGTCTTCCAGTCGACGAAAAAGTCCTTGGCAGAAAGACCGACCAGAGCTTCCTGGGAAGCGCCGATGATTTTTTGACCCCGACGGTTAATGGTTTTGATATATCCATGGGGGCTCAGGGTTAAAATTCCCTTTGGTATGGAGTCAATGGTGGTTTTGGCGTACTGTCGAGACCATTGAAGCTTATCGGTGAGTTGCTGATGTTTTAAGGCCAACTCGATGGACTGTACCGCAGCCACGACCATTCCCAGGGTGTGGGAATGAACCAAAGAACTGTAGCCGGTAAGATTCAAAGTACCGATGATTCTGCCCTTGGGATCGGATATGGGAGCGGCAGAACAGGTCCACCGGTGATAGACCTTAACAAAATGTTCTTCGCCTGAAATCTGCACCGGTTTTTTTTCCCACAGGGCGGTGCCCATGGCATTGGTACCGATATGCTCTTCCGACATATAGGCTCCGGGTACCATATCCAGCTGGAAAGCTACATCCAACACTTTTTCATCGCCCATAATGTTTAGAATACAGCCGTGCTTATCGGTAAGGATCCCAAAAAAACCCGAACCTTTCACAAAGTTGTATAGGTTGTTGATAATGGGCTCCGATAAAGCGATGAGAGATTTGTTTTCCTGTAACACCTGCTCTAAATTTTCATCCTTTAAGATTTTGGAACTGAAGGTTTGCTGGGTATGGATTCCGTACCCCTTGCTTCGATCATGGGATTGCACTATCACGTCTTTTTTCATAGGAATACCTCCGTGGCTAAATACCTTTACCTCTATTTTATCGGATTTTCCCTATAAAATCCAAGAAAAAGGGTAAAATAATGGGATTAAATGAATTTTTCCGAAAAAGGTAAAAAATTCAGGGTGTGAAAGCCTGAAGGAACCCGGCCGGCAAGTTTGACAAGAAGCCTGAAGTAAGTGTATTATGAATCATAGTTCAATTAAACGTTAACTTAAAAGATTTCAAAAATAGGTCTAAGGGTGAAAACATTGTTGGATAGAGAGAGGAATAAGAAATGATGACTCATAGTGAATTGTTGGGAAGAGAAAATATTAAAGATTTGCTGATTAAAATGTCGGCACCTGCCATGGTAGGCATGGCGGTCCAGTCCATGTACAGTTTGGTGGATGCCATATTTGTGGGCAGAGCCGTGGGTACCCTGGGGATGGCCGGGCTTCAAATTGCATTTCCCATACAGATTCTTGTGATGTCTATTGCCCAAACCATAGGGGTGGGCGGGGCTTCGATTATTTCTCGGAGTCTTGGAAGGGGAGACCGGGATCACGGTGAAAAAACCGTGGGAAACATCTTTTTTTTGTTGATTACCCTGAGTCTATCGATCTCAATAATAGGGTTGTTATTCACCACCCCAATCTTAAATTTATTTGGAGCGACAGAGGCTTCTTTACCCTATGCGCTGGAATATATTCAAGTTATTTTATGGGGATCCGTGGTCTTTGTCTTCGCCATGGGTAGCAACAATATTGTTCGGGCGGAAGGCAACGCTAAAGTGGCCATGACTACGATGATCATTTCCGCGGGGTTGAATATTATACTGGATCCGATCTTTATATTCGGACTGAATATGGGAATTCGAGGAGCGGCCGTGGCCACGGTCCTATCCCAATCCTTTGCGGCGATTTATCTGGTTTATTATTTTAGCCGTGGAAAAAGCAGCTTGAAGGTTCGAAGAGCCTATTTTCGCCCGGATGCAAAGATTGTACGGGAAATCTTTTTGATCGGGGCCTCCACCTTTGCCCGGATGGCGGCGGGAACCTTAATGAGTGTGATTTTGAATCACTCCCTGGCCCATTACGGTGACGATACATCCCTGGCGGTATTTGTAGCCATCAATAAATTATTAACCTTTACATTGATGCCGTTACTTGGTATAGTACAGGGGATGCAGCCGATAATAGGGTACAACTACGGCGCCAAGGAATACCCCAGGGTATATGAGACCTTGAAGCTGGCTATAATGGCCACTACGGCTATAGCCACCCTGGCTTATATTGTGTTAATGAGCATCCCCGGTTTTATGATCGGACTTTTTAATGACGATCCGGTGTTAATTGAACAGGGGGTTCGGGCGATTCGCATCAATATTTTCGTGCTTCCCGTGATCGGCTATCAGATAGTGGGAGCAGGAATGTTTCAGTCCATCGGGAAGGCAAGACCGGCGATTATCCTGTCCCTGGCAAGACAGGTATTGATATTGATTCCCCTGGCTTTGATACTTCCTATTTTTATGGGTACCGATGGGATATGGTTGGCCTTTCCCATATCGGACTTACTGTCCACAGTGATTACCCACTATCTAATGCGAACCCAGATGCGAAGTTTTCGATTGACCAGGCTTTGATCGAGGAGAAGACTTTCTGTGGAAATTCGTAAAAAACTGAATTTTACCATTTTAATTTTCATCAAAATGGTTTAAAATTATATAGTAGAAAAGAAAAGGAGGAATACAATGGAACAATATTCTGGAATACTGTTGATGTTAGGTTTTCTGGCGATTTTTTATTTCTTAATCATCAGACCCCAGCAAAAGAAGGAGAAGAAAGTTAAAGAAATGCGCAGCAATTTAAAGGTCGGCGATGAGATTTCCACCATCGGTGGCATTCATGGAAAGATCGTGACCGTTAAAGAAGATATTGTTGTGATCGAAGTGGGATCCGACAAAGTAAAGCTTACCATGGCGAAATGGGCCATCGGGAATGTTCTAAGCGGAAACTAATAAAGAAACCTCTAATCTTAAGGATTAGAGGTTTCTTTATTAGGTGTACCCTTTGTAACGTTGCTACTATACAAAAAGTTGAAGTAAGAACCCCTAGTTTAAGAGTCCAGGGATTGAATCACGTCTAAGGCTTTGTCGTAGTCCGGATGATCGGAATTCTCCTTCACGTGTTCTACATACTTAATCGTATTATCTTTATCGATTATAATGATGCCCCGGTTCAAAAGGCGCAGTTCCTCGATTAAAAAGCCATAATTTGTACCGAAGGAAGCTTCTTTATGGTCCGATAGGGTAATCGCCGTATCGATTTCTTTATTGGCGCAGTAGCGGCTGAGGGCAAAGGGCAGGTCCATGGTAATGGTAACCGTAAGGGTGTTTTTCAGTTTTTTGGCCTCTTCATTAAAACGGATTCCTTGAAGTTCACAAACACCGGTATCAACAGAAGTCATGATGCTGATCAGTTTGTGTTTTCCTTCCATATCCTTAAGACCAAAGGGTTCGAGATCTTTTGTGAGGGCCGTGAAGTCCGGAGCTTTGTCACCAACTTTCAATTCTTTTCCAATAAGATGCATAGGATTCCCGTTAACAGTAATTGTTCTTTTGGACATAGTGCATTCCTCCTCATAATATGATAATCATTTTCACTTATACCCGAAGCTTTGGGTTTTAATCAACCCCTGGGAATTACACCTTGGAGAAAGTATATAATTTGACATGTACAACGGATTATAACCCGATGGAAATATATTTGGTTTCCAGGAACGGCTCGATGCCAAAGTGCCCCCCTTCCCGTTCGATGCCGCTTTCTTTGAAACCGCCGAAGGGCGCCTGGGCCGTAGAGGGTGCACCGTCATTCAAGCCGACGATTCCGTATTCCAGCCCTTCAGCTACTCTTAGGGCACGGGATAAATTTTCGGTATAGACATAGGCAGCGAGACCATAATCACTTTCGTTGGCCATGGAAAGTAGTTCCTTTTCTTCTTCGAAATGGATGATTGGAATAACGGGACCGAAGGTCTCTTCCCAATAGATTTTCATGTCTCGTCGAACACCGGACAGGATGGTGGGAGGATAATAAAAGCCTCCTTCAGCCTTTGCAGGTTCCCGGGGCGGGGTACCTTGGTACTCCAGCACAGCTCCTTTGGAAAGGGCATCGGTTACATGGTCGTCTACCTTTTCATAAGCTTTTTTGTCAATCAATGGCCCGAGATCCGTATGAGCGGAAAGGCCGTTTCCTTGTTGAAAGTTTTTTAACTGAGCTTTCAGCCCCTCAATGAATCGAACACGGACTTTGTTATCCACATAGAATCGGTTCGATGAGATGCAAGCCTGGCCGCAGTTACGGAACTTTGAGGCCAGGGCTCCTTGGATACTTTTTTCTAAATCTCCATCTTCAAAGACAACAAAAGGAGCATGCCCTCCCAACTCCAGGGAAATTCGTTTGATGTTGTCCGCTGAAGACCGGTACAGTTGTTTTCCCACCTCGGTGGAGCCGGTGAATGTTATTTTTCTAACCTTCTTATGATCCATAAGGGCTTTTGCGATGGTGCTGGCCTCTCCGGTGACCAGGTTCACCACCCCTTTGGGAAAGCCCGCCTCCTCCACAAGCTCCATAATTTTAATAGCGCTGATGGGTGTTTGACTGGCGGGCTTAATCACCACGGTGCAACCGGCAGCCAGGGCCGGAGCGATTTTTCGTGTGATCATGGCAAAGGGAAAGTTCCAAGGAGTAATAGCGGCCACCACTCCCACCGGTTGTTTTAAGACCATAATACGTTTGTCTCCATGGGATGCGGGGATCATCTCTCCCGTAATCCTTTTTCCTTCCTCGCTATACCACTGAACGAAGCTTGCTCCGTAGCGGACCTCGCCGATGGCTTCCTTCAGGGGTTTTCCCTGTTCTAAGGTAATGGTTCTTCCCAGTTCCTCTTCATTCTCTAAAATCAGTTCGTATAAACGCCGTAGATATTTTGAGCGGGTATCCGCCGTTTCCGTCGACCAGGAGTGAAAGGCTTGATCTGCCTGGTCTACTGCGACGGTCACCTGTTTCGGAGATATTTTTGGTGCCGTTGCCAGGGTTTCTCCCGTGGCGGGGTTGTTGACGGAAAAATTTCCCAGATCACCATCGGTCCACTTTCCGTTAATATAATTTTTTAAGTGTTTCATGCTTTTTCCACCTCTTTTTTAAAATTTGCAGACTTTTTCTTTCCTTATGTCTATACCCAAAGAGTCGGATGACAAAAACCGTTTTCTTTAATATAATAAAGAAAGTATGATGAAGAATAATAGGAGGTTTCGTCAATGGAACAGATTAAAAGAGCCGTTACAATCCTTCGGCAAAACTGGATAGTGATCTTACCGATTTACTTAACCCGCTTGCTTCCCGCATTGCTCAGTCTGTATATTTTTTCAGAAATATCGGAGGAACTGGTGAATTTATTGTCGGTAGAAGAGATCGGAGAGACCCAGTATGTGCTGGAGAATTATGAACAGGTGACGCGAGAATTTTTTCAGGCCAATCGGGAATATATCTTGGCCAGCTTTTTCCTAGGGGTGTTGGGTCTGATATTGAATTTTATAACTGTTCCTGCCACCTTTGGGATGATTGAAGAAATCCTGGTGAAAGATACGGAAGTTGATCTTTCCAGGGTATTTCCCAACCTAGGAAGATATTTCGGAAAGTATTTGTTGTATCGGATCAGCAAGCTGGCACTTTGGATTTTTTTATTTATGGTAAGTCTGTTCCTCTTTGTGGGGGTAGGGTTTCTGGGGTCCATGGTGGACCAGGGTATGGCTGTGCTGTTAGTGATGCTTCTGGGATTGGGACTTTTCCTTGGGGCGGTAGTACTGCACCTGATTTTAAAATTGTGGTTTCCTGCT